>JACDGH010000104.1 GCA_013815395.1 Parachlamydiaceae bacterium | reverse complement strand
ATAATCTAAGAACATGGGTAACTCAGCAGCAAAATATCGATTTAATACGATTCCGTCCAGTTGTGCCATGGAACCTAAGAAATGAATCGGATACCTCTTTTAATCTAACACCTCAAGAAACTTCTCGCTTACTCATCGATGCCTTCGAAGCTTTTGTTTCAACTCAAGATGATAAAGGAATAGAGATGTTAATCTCAGTAATACAAAATGGCAATCCCAAAAACAAATACGCTCTTATTGGACTTCTAATGCGCGCTATTCAATAAAAACTCAGCATGATAAACAAAATTCATTATTATTTCAGATTTATACTTTTTATCGCAGTCTCACAGTGGTTATGCTTGCTACACCCCTCATCGTCTTTAAGTGCCGAGATAGAAGAAGATCTTTTAGCTAAGAGTGTTACAGTTGATCTAAGGTCACCAACATATTCTGAAGGTGTTTTGATCACAGAATGCGGTGGAGTCATCACTGGTCCAGACTTTCGCATCCAAGCCACTAAAATCACCTATACCAAAAAAAATAAAAAGGGTGAATCCGTTTATACGATTGAGGCCGAAGACGACTTAATGATGGAGTTTGGCGAATATTTTTTTATTGGCAAACGGCTGGAATATGATTTTAAAACGAAGATAGGAGTTATCTACGAAGGGCGGACAATGGCCGAGCCTTGGTATTTTGGTGGAGAAAAAATTGTCCTTTGTGCCGATGGTAGTTACATTCTATACAACGGGTTCGTGACAACCTCCACAAATTATTGCAATGAATGGGAAGTAACCAGTGAAGAAGCTAGCCTATGTGAAGGAAGATATTTAAGCGCTAGAAATGTACAATTTCGTTTATTTAAAGTTCCTATCCTTTGGCTGCCCAAATTACAAATCAATTTAGATGACATCTATGATGCACCGGTAAAATACAGTGTACGGCTTTGGGGAAGACAAGGCCCGCGTGTCGGAATCACTTATCAATTATTTTCATGGAATAGGTGTAAAACATTTGTGAGGCTTGATTATCGGTTTAATCGTGGACTTGGCGCAGGTATAGAAACACGTTATCAATCAGTTGATCATAAAACAAACCTCCACACCATCAATTATGTTGCAATGGACTCTTCCCTAATTCATCCTAACGAGCGCATTCGTTACCGCTTCCAAGGCGTTTTTGATACGAAGCTGATGAATGACACGGTTTCTGTGGATTTATCCTGGGATAAGCTTAGCGATAAAAGCATGGCCACAGATTATAAGGATAAAGGACTGGAGCTTGACACCGCTGGTCGCACGCAATTGCTTATAAGAAGACAGGAAGAAAGGTGGATTACAAACCTTTTTTCAAGGGTACGTGTCAACAGCTTTCAATCGCTAAAACAAGAATTGCCCACTCTAGAAAACACATGGCATCCGTTTGAATTAGGTCAAACGGGTATCATTAGCGACACGCTTTTTAAGGCCTCATATTTGGATTTTGTGTATGGCAGCAATCTCAAGCATGTACATAATTTCGCCTCATCAAGATTCGAATTATCTCCTAAAGTGTATCGCCATTTAAATTTTGGAAATCTTAACATCACCCCTGAAATAGGTGGTGTTACCATCATTTATGGAAATAGTCCCCATAACGCCGATGCAAAATGGTTAGCTATTGGAAAAGCTGGATGCGAAGTTAACACGCACTTAACACGTGTATTTAGAAATTATAAACATGTGATCACACCTTATGCATCATATAATTATTACACCTATCCTACAGTCTCACCTAATGATCATTATATCTTTGACATTGAAGATGGATGGTATAGGCTAAATATGATGCGCTTTGGACTTTCTCAGAGTGTTTTTGGAAGAGCTAGTAATGGCCTTGTTGAACGAAAAATATTTGCTGACATTTATGGCAATGCCTTTTTCGATACACGAACTATCCATGCTGTTGTACCAAAAGTTTATGCAGATGTGGTTTTTAAGGTTCATCCCTGCTTGAAACACACTTTAGAGACCGCCTGGGATTTTTCCAGAAATCAGTTAGATCATTATAACATTCGCACTGAATGGACAATTAACGATGATCTTGCTTTATCCGCAGAGTATCGTCATCGCGATGCCTATGATTGGCGAAAAGCCGATCACACTAATTTTATTTTAGATTCGTATCGAAGCATTTCACAGCTGCGTCATTCTCTGCTTTCAGATCGTCGCGATACCTTTTTATTGCATTTGTTTTGTCGACTCCATCCAAATTGGGCGATAGAATTTGAATCTCGCCAAGGCTGGAATCGTATGTTTGAGCCTAAATATACTGAGTTTGAAATCGATCTGTTAGCAACCCTGAGATCTTCAATTAATCTTAAGTTAGCTTATCAGCATAGGGAAAATGATGATCGCATTGCTGTTTATTTCAACATAGGTTTGAAACGTCCCGATGCCGAAAAAGCCTGCAATGTCATTCCTTATCTCGATTTTTAGTAGGAAAGATAAGAGCGATAAAACGATATGAACCAGCGATAAGAACGATAAGAACGACAAAAGTTACCATGGCTAAAAATCTGGCTTACTTTTTATTAATGTGGAGACAGCTTTTGCAATGTCTTGAGAAGTTTTGAATAGTGCCACAGTTTCTTCTGCTTCTTTTTGGTTTGTGAACTTGATTTGTGATTTTTTAACAAAGTCAACAAATTGAGAATCATTTCTAATCACATTTTCAAGCTGAATTCTATGAATTTTTTTACCCACTAGTGGGCCAAAGGTTAAAACTGAGGCGCTCATAGCCAAAATTGCACTAATAAAAACCATTTTTTCATTGTTGCTCATCATAAGAAGAGGATCTCCCTCTGGATAACTAGGAGTATATACTCCTGTTCTTTCTCCTTCTTTTCGCCACAGGAACACATCGTAGCTATAAGCACAAAATATGACTCCGAGAGCAAACTTTGCAATCTTATTTATGTTCGACAGATCTATTATGGAGGCTATCTGTGCAATAACGGTACTTTTCTTGCCTAAAAGAACAAATAGGTTCCCTTTTTCACTTAATGGGACTTGAGAATTTCCTAAATCTTTTAATCGATTAAATTCTAAAAGAAAAGACTCTATATTATCTTTCACTGATTTAGATTCTGCTAACCATTTTTTGCGTGCATTTTCTAAGAAGCTATGTCTTTGCATTGGTCTATCAGAAGCTTGTTGATATTTATCTATAATTAGCTGAAGCTCGGATACATTGCCTAAATTCATCAACACTCCCCTATTCTATAAAAAAAAATTACATTAAGCGAACCATCTCGTTTTCATAAAACGTATTATAGCAAACAATTGTTAAGACAACATAAAGGTAAGATATAAGTTTAAAACTTTTGTTTGTTCCAGAGGAACTTAATAATACTAGCCCATGCATGCAGTTCCAGAGGAATAAATCGTGGGTACATGCCCACGATGCACTTGAGCCCCGGCGGGGCGATGTAAAAAACGGGGTTAGAGAAGTGTCGAGAAAAATTGAACTCTTAGCTCTTGTTGAAGTATAAGTGAACAAAAGCTAGAAAAACTATATTGCGAAATCATTGTATTCCGCTTCAACAGACCTCTTAAACTAAAGGGCGCAGCAGAGCCGACGCACTCCAGGGGCTTCGCCAAACGCAAATTATCTAAATGAACTGTGTGCTCAGTGTGCTCTGTGGTAGAATATGAACCACAGAGATCACACCGAAAAGTTGAACAAGCTAGATGATTAGGTACTAAGGCGTTAATTATTTAATCATCAATATTGTTTTTCCCTTCTTCCCCTTCCACAGATGGAGTTGGCCGTAGATTTTCCGCTTTAATTAACATTTCCTCCATCTCACGATAATCTTGCTCCCTTTGCGGAGTGCTACGCCCTGATTTTTGAATATAATCATGGCCATATTTTAAAATATCTAAGGGTGTTTCACCATGGGTAGTTAATGATCTAGGGTCAGCTTTTGCTTCGAGTAACATCTTTAACGATTCCTTACGAGAAGTTAATGCTACAAAATGGATTGGCTGATAGCCAGGCTCTATAGGATCGTCCTTGCTTTTTCTAACATTTACATCTGCTCCATTTTTAAGCAGTAAACCTAAGGTTATTGGATTCAAAATAGCATCAAAAATAGCATAAGGCACTAATTTAACATCTGCCCCCTTTTCAAGAAGATATTCTACTATTTCATCAGATCCACCATGGCAGGCATCAGCCAATGGCCTGGAAATTGAGGGCCATCCTGTTTCTTTATTTACATCATAACCACCTTCGACTAAGACTTTAACAGCATTTAAATGTTAAAATGAGCATGCTAAATTCATTGGCGTAAAACCAGTTCTATCTTCTCTTTCATATAAGTTTGCCTCCCCAACTTCTATCAAAATTTTCATAGCCTCTGCATGACCATTTACTGCAGCTTGATGAAGTGGGCTTTCACCCGAATAAGTGGAATCATTTGCATTCACTTTAGACTTTAAAATTTGTTTGATACCTTTTGTATCGTTTTTACTTGCACAATCTACTAAATTCTCAATACCAATATGGTGCTGGTTATGTTGCAAAGTTGATGAAGTTGCATTTAAAGTTGAAGACATTTAATACCTCTTTATTTATGGTTTTTTTAAAAAAGCATCCTTAGCTAATTCTAGCCTTGATAACTAAAATATCTTTCACAATTTTTCTTACTCATATTCAAATTGATATCCAAAGGCTAAAATATCCGCTTTGTATTTCTTAGCAATGATATTTTTTGTTGTTTCAGTGTAATAAATACTATAGTGTTCATGCTTCGAAAAGTTTTTATGTCCGATGGGTGTGTTACTCAAATTAAGCACGTTTAAAACGTGATTTAAATCTTCTTCAAATGTCTCAAATCGCCCAATAAAATCCACTTCGTCAATTGGAATTAGTCTTGTTTGTAATTTAATGTGAGGATCACTATTAACAACATCGATACGATTAATAAAGTCAACAAAGTAAGCAAAATCTTTATCATAGCATTCTTCGAATGCAGGGTGACATTTTGTTAAAACCTTGTTGCAATAGCAAGAGACGATACGACTCCATGGGTTTCGAACAAAAGCAAACTTATAATAACCTTCATAATTTTTGCTATCATAGGGAACAGCATAATCATTAACTGAAAATATTACATTATTTTCAAGGATCTTTAATATCGTGCGTGTACAAACCTTAGCCACCCTAAACCAAACAAATTTATGAGAATGACTTGCCGTAATGTTATATCGACGTTGAGGTGATTTTGTTAAATTGTGCAAATATTTTTTTTCATAGGAATAGGCTTGGAATGCAAATGTTATAAAACTTAGGAAGAAAAAGGAAATTATGCTTTTTTGAGTTTTAATCAATATTGATTGTGACAATTGCATTAGATCTCTTTCTTTAATAGGGGGTAAAGCCCAAAGAGAAAAAGCTTTCTCATTGGGCTTTAAGCTAAAATTGTGGTTTCTTAATGATGCATAAAAATAATGACATCGCCATCTTTTACGATATATTCCTTGCCTTCGAACCGAATTTTCCCTACTTCACGTGCCCCCGCACGTCCATTGTTGGCAACCATATCCTTGTAAGGCACCACTTCTGCACGAATAAAACCTTTTTGAATGTCTGTGTGAATTTTACCCGCTGCCTCAACTGCAGTGGTGTGATTAGTAATCGTCCACGCCCGAGTTTCCATCTCACCGGTAGTTAAGAAGGTGATTAGACCCAGCATGTCAAATGATTTTTTAATTAAACGCTGTAGCCCTGATTCTTCAAGACCAAGACTTCTTAAAAAAGGATCGCGCTCTTCCGGCGCTAGCTGAGCAATTTCTTCCTCCAATCTGGCACAAATTGGAATAACACTATTCCCTTCTGCTTCTGCATAACGGCGAACGCGTTGTACATACTCGTTTTCCATTGAGGGCAAGTCATTTTCCGACACATTAGCAGCATAAAGAACTTTTTTATTTGTAAGGAAAGGATAAATGCTGAGCATTTTCCGTTCTTCCTCATTAAAAGTCATTGTCCTAACAGGTTTTCCCTCATCGAGATGGAAGCGCACGCGCTGCAAGACTTCTATGACAGGACCTAGTTCTTTTTTAGATTTCAGCTGTTTTTCAAGACGCGTCAACACATTTTCTACCATTTGCAAGTCAGAAAATTGAAGTTCTAAATTAATGATTTCAATATCGCGTATAGGATCCACTGTGCCAGATACGTGAATGACATCATCGGAATCAAAACAGCGCACCACATGCAAAATCGCGTCAGTTTCGCGGATATTGGAAAGAAATTGATTGCCTAATCCCTCCCCTTTTGAGGCTCCCTCAACTAAGCCTGCGATGTCGACAAATGTGATGGAAGCTTTGACAAGTTTTGAGCTATGGGAAATATCGGATAGAACTTGAAGTCGCGGATCCTCTACATCGACTATGCCAATATTTGGATCGATCGTGCAAAAAGGATAATTGGAAGCCTCTGCCTGGTTAGATGTTAATGCATTGAATAATGTAGATTTTCCAACATTTGGTAATCCTACAATTCCACATGAAAGGCCAGCCATAATTACCTCTTATAAAGACATTGAACTATTCTTAAACAAATTCCTGAAAAACAATATAATTTAATTTATAATCCTACTTGACACTTCATCAAAGTATAGGTTATACTTAAATTAGGGTAAGCTATATATTGCAGTATTAAAATAAAGGAAAGCGATTTGTCATGCAATCATTAATGTAGTGCTATGATCCTAAGACTACGCTTCGAACGTTATTTATAACGGATCGCGGTGGTTTTTGAGAGGAAACAGTTTATGGGCGAAAAAACCGAGAAGGCCAGTCCGAAGAAACTAAGAGATGCTAAAAAGAAAGGGCAAGTCGCTAAATCACAAGATTTACCAGCTGCCTTTACCTTCATTGCTTCCATTTGGGTCGTAATGGCAATGAGTCACTTTCTTTATAAAAATCTTGGCGGATTCGTTGTGGCTGCATTTCAGCAGGTGGGTATTGGGGGTTACGATATTGCCATTGCAGCTTTAATGTATCAAGCAAATGAAGTTATTTTTTATTGTAGCATCCCGGCCCTTGTTCTAGTGTCAATTATCGGTGTCTTAATCAATTTTTTATCGGTTGGCCCGGTATTTGCACCTGAAGTCTTTAAATTTGATATTAAAAAGTTTGATCCTATTCAAAATCTTAAAGGTAAATTTAAGTTAAAGACACTGGTAGAATTATTAAAATCGCTGGCTAAAATTGGAATTGCTTCTTGGATAATTTATGGTGTAATGTATAATAGCTTGCCTGTGCTTATCCGCGCAGTCTCTATGCCTATGGCATCCACCTTGCTAATTTTCCATTCTTTTCTCATGGAAGTTGTCATTAAAGTGGGGTTGTTTTTCATTGTGGTGGCTATAGCTGACTTCGTTTACCAGAAGAAGAATTTTGCCAAAGAAATGATGATGGAGAAATTTGAGACTAAACAAGAATATAAAAACTCTGAAGGTGATCCACACATCAAGGGCAAGAGGAAACAGATAGCTCAAGAGATCGCCTATCAAGAGGGGCCAAGTGGTGGAGTGAAACGAGCTCAAGCGATAGTAACTAATCCAACACACCTAGCAATTGCGATTGGATATAAAAAAGACTTTGATGCGGCTCCTTACATTATTGCCATGGGCGAGGACATTTTAGCTGAGCGTATTGTTTCAATAGCTAAAGCAAATGATATTCCAGTAGTAAGAAATATTTCATTAGCCCATAAGTTGTGGAATGATGGGGATGCTTACGAATACGTACCCGAAGAGAGTTACGAAGCGATTGCCGAAATATTAAGATGGATAGCTTCCTTGCAAACAGAAGAAGCTTACGATTACTCAGAAGATAAATAGAATTAGGAGTCGATTAAAGCATGAATTTAATTAGAAGGGTTCTTGACGGCATTACCGCTAGACTTGGGGGAGAACGATCCCTTCAGGCAATTTCTAAGTCGAGTGATATTGCCTTAGCTGTTTTAGTCATGGCAATTTTAGCTATGATCATCATTCCCCTAAATCCTATTATTATTGACTACCTAATTGCGCTAAACCTAGCTGTTTCTATTGCATTACTGATGGTTGCTCTATACATCCCTAGTGCCGTACAATTATCCATCTTTCCTTCTCTGCTTCTAATTACCACTCTATATCGCTTAGGACTAAACATTGCGTCCACGCGTCAGATTTTGCTGCATGCAAATGCTGGTGAAATTATCTTTCAGTTCGGTAATTTCGTTGTTGGAGGAAATTTTGTTGTCGGTGGTGTTATCTTTTTAATTATTACATTGGTTCAGTTTCTTGTGATCACAAAGGGTGCTGAGCGAGTAGCTGAAGTGGCTGCACGTTTCACTTTGGATGCTATGCCTGGTAAACAAATGAGTATTGACGCCGATATGCGAGCCGGCATTCTGGATTCCAACCAAGCACGTGAAAAACGCTTGGCCATTCAGAAAGAAAGTCAATTGTATGGTGCCATGG
>JACDGH010000103.1 GCA_013815395.1 Parachlamydiaceae bacterium | reverse complement strand
GCGCAGCAGGAGCTGCGCACTCCAAGCGCGTTGCGTAGAAAAAAAGTCACTGACCTTTAAAGTGCTTTTGAAGCTGAATGCTCTTTTACTACGCAAAGCGCTTGGAGTGCGCAGCTCCTGCTGCGCTTTTTGTTTTTTTCAGGTTGAAAGAAATTTATACAAACCGATTAGATGCTTATAAACAAAAAGCATTAAAATCTATTTAAGGAACCTATGGAAGCAAAATACTTTGAAAAACTAGACATAACTACCCTCCCTCCTCATCGCTCTAAATATTCGAAACGAAATGGAAGATTTTCATATAAAACATCTTTCCGATCAGCAAATGAAAGAATTAAACCCTATCATTCGCCAAGCGATATATAACCTATTAACCTGTTCTAAGCTTGCAGCAGGCCAAAATGTTGCCGCCAAAGAATTAATGAAATTTCAAAGGCGGATGATACCAGATTATTGGGAGCTTCCAGATGAAAAAATACCCAGAGAGGAGCTAGAAGAAATCCACAAAGCTTTAAAAGTAAAAAGGAAAAAGATCCAGCCAGACCTAACGGATAATCTTGCTGGCATTTAGTTAAAATTGTCCTATAGAATATTTCTCTATTTTTTGGTCTATAGCCACCAGTGCCGTTTATGCCTGAAAGAAGATAACAAGACCGACTCGGTCTGTTATGGCTAAAGTTTACTTTTTGCGTCATTTAGATAATTGGTCCTTAACCGATAATTAAGACGAATTGATAGAGAAAAAATAATTAATCTTCATATCGCTTTGATGCAAAAATGAGCAAAAATGAAAAAATAATGATTCTTGGATGGAATGGGGCGGGATGTGATTAAGACAAAGTAATATATCCATAAAGGTCGAAATGCTAGCTTATTTTTTTCCTCTACTATAACATGTCCTTGTTGTGAGACTTCTGAAAATGACTCATCCTATTCTATCAAATATTTTTGCGTTTTTTCACACCACATTGTAAAAAAATCGAGAACTATGAAAAAATTACTTTCGCTTTTATTGATGTTTAGCTTCTTTTTTCATATCAGTCTACAAGCTAAACAAAAAAATCTTCATCAAAAAAAATATAAATATGAGATTGCTGCCGTCCTCATGTTTCAAAATGAATCCTTCTTTTTAAAAGAATGGATCGAATATCACAAATTAATCGGCATAGAACACTTTTATCTATTTAATAACAGCAGCACCGACAATTATAAAGAGATTTTAAAGCCTTATATTACTTCTGGCGAAGTAGAGCTTTTTAATCACTCAGGCCACACTCATAATCAAAAAGACCATGGAAAAATTCAATATTCCATTTACAAAAAAGCTTGTAAATTAGCTTCCGGAAAAGCTAAATGGCTGGCCATCATCGATGCCGATGAGTTTATTTATCCTGTTCATTCTGATTCTTTAAACGCTGTCCTTAAAGATTACGAAGATTTTGGTGGACTGTATGTCAATTACATACCCTTTGGCACTTCCCATATTGAACACGTCTCTGACAATCGCCTAATTATCGAGACGCTCATTTATAGTACTGCTCAAGTCGTTAATTTCGGTAAAAGTATTGTACGCCCCGAACGGGTCAGTGATTGCACCGACCCGCATCGGATGTGGTATTACCCCCCTTACTTTCATGTAAACACAAATTTTCAGACTTTCGACTGGTTACCTCCTGAGGCTGTTGGAGATAAATTACTGATCTATCATTACTGCCTGGGCGATATTAACCATGCTTTAAATGTTAAAATACCTCGCCGTTCAAAATGGTATGACAAACCCCTAGCAGCAGATACCTACCTACAAAGCTGTGAAAATATGAATGAATTGTTGAATCTAAGCATGCAGCGCTTTGTACCAGCCCTAAGAGAAAAAATGCATTTAAATGATTAGACAAAATGAAATATTATTTTTTCTTTTTGTCACATTACGCAAGAGGATTTGATGTGCGGTATCGCCGGCATTTTTAATATCAACGGGGAACCCGTTTCATGCATCACCCTGCGCAAGATGACCGACGCCATCGCCCATCGTGGACCTGATGGCGAGGGGTTTTATGCTGATAGCTTTATCGGTTTAGGACATCGCCGATTAGCAATCATTGACCTTTCCCCTGCTGGTCATCAGCCCATGAGCACTTTGGACAAAGCCTTTGTCATTTCTTACAATGGCGAAATTTATAATTTTAAAGAAATTCGCACCGAACTTGAAACAATCGGCTATCATTTTATCTCACAAACTGATTCGGAAGTGGTCCTTAAAGCCTATGCCGCATGGGGCAGCCAGGCCTTTACACGTTTTAACGGAATGTTTGCTGTAGCCATTTGGGACCGCACCAAGCAACAATTAATCCTGGCCAGGGATCGTTATGGCATTAAACCCCTTTATTATTGTCTTCTCGACAATACCCTTATTTTTGCCTCTGAAATCAAAGCCCTTTTAGTCCACCCCTCTTTCCGCGTAGAAATGGATAAAGAAGGCTTGCTTGAATACTTGACTTTCCAAAATTTCTTTACTGACAAGACCTTATTTAAAGGCGTCAAAATTCTACCTGCCGGCTGCACTCTAACATTTTCTTTAGGATCTAACCAGCTTCCCCTGCCTGTACAATATTGGGACTACCATTTCTCCACGCATTCCCCCATAAAAGATGGACGGGAATATTTAGCTGAAATGGACAGGCTTTTCTGCCAAGCGGTCAATCGACAGCTCATTGCTGATGTCGATATTGGATCCTATTTGAGCGGCGGCATCGACTCCGGTTCAATAACCTCATTAGCCGCACGTCAACTACCCTATATCAAAACGTTCACCGTTGGATTCGATACTAGCTCGGCTTCTGGCATTGAAATGGCTTTTGATGAGCGCCCTATGGCTGAAAGAATGTCCTATCTTTTTAAAACCGAACATTACGAAATGGTTTTGAAAGCCGGAGATATGGAACGGGTCATGCGCAAATTAACCTGGCATTTGGAAGAACCTAGAGTAGGTCAATGCTATCCCAACTTCTACGCGTCCCAATTAGCCAGCAAATTTGTCAAAGTCATTCTTGCTGGAACAGGCGGAGATGAATTGTTCGGGGGTTATCCATGGCGTTATTATCGGGCCTTAGTCAATTATAGCTTCGAGGAATATGTCGACAAATATTATCATTTTTGGCAAAGGCTTATCCCCTCCCAAATGATGCCCGAAATCTTTAAGCCTATCTGGCATGAGATAAAACACGTTAACACTCGAGATATTTTTAAGGAGGTCTTTAAGACCCATGAAAATAAATTATCAACTCCCGAAGATTACATTAACCATTCGCTTTATTTCGAAGCCAAAACATTTCTACACGGGTTATTAGTAGTTGAAGATAAAATGAGCATGGCGCATGGATTGGAAACCCGCGTGCCCTTCTTAGATAATGATCTAGTGGATTTTGCCATGCAAATTCCTGTGTCGACAAAACTTGGCAATCTAGAAATGGTAAAATTAAATGAAAATGACCCGGGCAATAAGGTTGCCAAATATTTTAGTAAAACCAATGATGGAAAACTGATTTTGCGGCAAGCCATGAAAAAATATTTACCTGAAGAGGTGATAAACTTAGAAAAGAAAGGCTTTTCAGCACCGGATGCTTCCTGGTTTAAAGGTGAAAGCATTGAATATGTAAAATCAATTGTTTATAACCCTCAATCTAAGATTTACGACTATCTTGATCAACAGGCTGTTCTTAAATTGGTTAACCAACACTTTGAAGGCAAAGAAAATCGTAGACTGCTGATCTGGTCCTTGCTGAATTTAGAAAACTGGTGTCATCAATTTTTATGAATAGAACCCTTCCAAGCGCCGTTTCTAAATTAAATTCTCTTGTTAAAGATACAGCGATTTACGGCCTGGCCGATTTCATTTTCAAGTTCATTAGTTTTGCTACTTTCCCCATATTCACTTATGCCTTAAACGTTACAGAATTTGGCATCTTCTCTTTATTGATCACTATGAGCACTTTATTTGGCCTCCTGATGATGTGTGGATTCAATAGCGCTATGCAGAGGTTGTGCTTGGACAGCACGACGTCGCTCGAAAATCGACAAATAATCATATCGACAGGCCTGTGGTGCCTGTTTTCGAATGCCTGTTTGATGGGGAGTGTGCTGCTTGTTGCAGCATTTATCTATCAAAACTTTTTAAAAGAGGGACATCAAATTACTCTTGAGATGGTTTTATGGAGCATTTTAAGTGCCATGGCCATGCAAATTAATACATTTTGCCTGGATATTATTCGCATCGAATTTAAGCCTTGGAAATATACCCTCCTAAATTTTACTCAAAATGCTCTACTGATCTCTCTTGCGCTTTTCTTAGTCATAAAATTGCAACTCGGTGTTTTAGGATACATTGCAGCCACTTCTTTAGCTTATCTCGCACTTATGCCCTTTTGTCTATGGATGATTCGACACAACCTTCTCTTTCGTTTTAATGTAATTTTTGCGAAACAAATGTTGCACTTTGGTTACCCATTCATTTTTGCTGGATTTGGCTATTGGATGTTCGGTTCTATGGATCGATGGATGTTGAGTGAATTTAGCAACTACGAAGAAGTAGGTCTTTATAGTATCGCTTTCAAGATAGCCAGTGTGCTTATCTTTATAAACTTTGCTTTTGGACAAGCTTGGACCCCTTTTGCATTAAGGGCACATCAATCTGATCCTGCATATCGCTCTTCTTATAGTCGTTTGATGTCGCTATGGTTTTTCGCTTTAATTATGATCAGTTTATCCACAAGCTTATTTGGTTATGAATTTCTCATGTTGCTGACCCCTCCAGAGTACTGGCAGGCAGCCACTCTCTTACCTTATATATGTTTAAGCTTGGCTATGTATGGAACAACCCCTATTTTAGCAATGGGAATTATGATAGAGAAAAAAACGTATCATTATTCATTTGCCATTGGAATAGCTGCGGCATCAAATTTTTTACTTAATTGGATGTTTATCTCTGATTATGGCGCCCAGGGCGCTTCTTTTGCCACACTTTGCTCAAATTTTATTCTTTGGATTTATTACCTCCGTTGCTCCCAAAGGCTGCATCCCATCCCTATTGAAAGCAAAAAAATTCTTTTTTGCTTATGCATGGCTGCATTTGGACTTATATTTAATTTTTGGATTAACACACTGAATTGGAATTATGAAATTTTGGCCTATAAGTGTATTTTCCTCATGGGGCTTTTAGGTGCTTGCTTCAGGGTTTTCTTCCCTAGCTCTTTTTCTGTAGCTTCGCTCCCCCTTCAACACAACGGCTAAAGTATTTTGTGCCCAGAGTTGATTTTTTTTGCCTTTGGCTTTGAGTTCAATAGATTTGAGAAGCTCTAGATTGGGGGACTTTGAAAATTCAAGATAATCTTTTAAAGACTCTTTTCGGCATTTTTCAGTAAATTTTTTATAATCTTTTTTCCCCTCTTCATCATTAGTTAACAACCTGCATAATGCCCCAACAGCAGCTTTAGCGCTTGCCCAAGTGCAATTACCAACACCTTGGCTTTTTTGACGATAACCACCGATTTTTGTTAAATTAAGTTCTTTGATAGCCTCCTTAAAAAGTTGGATGGTTTTATATGATTTTGTTATCTGTTTTAAAAATTCTTCATCGACCTTTCCTGGTGGCAATTCGAAAATTTCCACAGAATCTTCTTCACGACCATAACCTCGATTGCAAATACACAATTTATTTTTTAAGATTGCAAATCCTATACAATGATCATGCGTGCCCCCAAGTAAAATGCTTGATTTACCGCTTTTAACTGAATTTAAAACCCCTTCAAGCGATTCATTTGGGTAACCCTTTTCGATTGCTTCAATGATTGCTTTTCCGTAATCTTTTTTTTGAAAGAATGATTTTGAAAGATCAGATAATTTTTTCATGATTATTTCACGCTTAAAACCTTCGAAATCAACAAGCCGCTTTTCGCCCATACTATCAGTGATTAATGTGGATCCCTCAATGCCCCAGGTATGAGCAAGAAATACTTGTTGAATATACTGAGTTGCATAGAACTCATCCGCACCAGCAGCCTTAAGTTGTTCGGCCATTTGAGGGAGATCCATAGCCATTGCAAATGCCAAAGGGGTTTCATTTGTTTGACTCAATAAATTGGGATTTGCACCATTTTTAAGTAAACAATCCACTATTTCAGGTTTATTTTTAAAAATAGCATAAGAAAGCGGAGACCATTCTAACGGGTCAATAAAGTTAGGGTTTGCTCCATTTTTTAGTAAACGTTCTACCATATCAAGCGTGCCTTCCCTGATAGCATATCTCAGTGGAGTAAGCCCGCTAGAATCTAAAAGATTAGGATTAGCTCCATTTTTTACTAAATAGTCTATTACCTCATGTTTACCTTGGTTGATCGCATCAAGAAGTGGGGAAAATCCTTCAGGATCAAAAAAATTAGGATTTGCTCCATTTTTTACTAAACATTCTATTACCTCAAGTTTACCCTGGTTAATCGCATAAAGAAGCGGTGAAATCCCTTCTGCGTCAAAAAAATTAGGATCAACATGTTGTTTTATCAACCATTCAATGACTTTGGGTCTGCCTGTTAATATAGCGTAATTAAGAGGGGTGGATCCATTTGAATTTGGTAAATTAAAATTTGCGCCCAGTCGGCTGAAAATTTCCAATTGATCAAAATTTTCATTGATCAATGCTAAAAGGATTAATTTCACAGCTTTATTCATATTAAGAGTATCAGTTCCTTTAAAAATATTTTGATATTGTTCCAAGGTTACATGGATATTTTTAATTAAGAGATTAAACTGTGGAATCGAATCTGGAGCTAATTTTTGCATATTCTTGGCTATATTTTCCCAAACAGATTTTTTCTCAGGATCAATGACTTCCCTCAACACAAAAAGATTTTTGTTAATTAAATTGATCATTAATCCTTGAATGATTTCATCCACTTTTAACTTTGATAAACCTTTAGGTGTAGCCGCTTTTTCCAATAAAAGATTGACTTTATTTGCATTAAATGAACTAACAAAAACTGGTATGCTCATATAAACCTACTAATTAAATAAATTAGATCTTCAATTCAAAGTCAAATTTTAATTAAGTCAAATTTTATTATAACATAAATATATTTATAAAATAAAAAAAACTTACTAAAAAGTCACAAAAAGATTTTCTATTTAATTAACGGTTTTAGATTCTATAATATTTGTAAGAACATGAGGATTTATTTTTCGCTTTATCTTCTCTTCATTCTTTTGCGTGATAGCATTAAGGAAATCAGGGTTGCGAGCTCTTGAATAGTTGATATATTCTTCTCTGACGCTTTCGCGACAGAAGTTAGCAAATTCTTTATATGTAATTTTACCAATATCATCTTTTAAATATTCTCTAAGCAATACCCCTACAATGCTTTTAGGTGTAGCCCAAGCGCAATTGGCTATTGTTTGTTTTTTTTGGGTATAGCCCCCCATTTTTTTTAAGTGGAGCTCTTCGAAAGAATTTTTAAATGATTGAATATCTTTGTATTCCTTTGATAATATTTCTAATAAATAAAACGTTAATTTTTCTGGTGGTAATTCAAAAAATTCAACTGCATCCTTGGTAGAACCGAGTCCGCGATTGCACATGCATAATTTATCTTGAAAAACGACAAAACCAATACTGTGATTTTTTGTCCCTCCTAAACATATGCCTGGCTGCCCCTCATTTATAAGTTCGAATAGCACCTGAAGAGGTTGATTTGGATAACAATTTTCAAAGGCTTGAATTATTTCGTTTCCATATATAGTGTCGGAAAAAAAAGACTTAAGTAAGCGGCATAATTTTTGTACTATGATAGTGGCTTCAAAGCCTTCTAGTTTTACAGTATGAGATTCCCCGTACCTATCTTTAAGAAAAAATTCACCTTTAATTCCCAAAACATGGCCCACAAATTTCATTAAAATGTATTCTTCAGCATAAAATATATCGGCATCAGCTGCTATCAACTGCTGAGCAATTTGAGTTTTTCCATTCTTTATAGCAGAGGCAAGAGGGTTTTCACCTTTATCATCATGCAAATCGACATCTACCCCTTTTTCGTTTAGAATATCTATAAATCGCTGATTATCTAATTCTATAGCATATGTAAGAGGTGTCCAAAGCGAGTCGAAAAAATCAGGATCTGCGCCATTATCTAACAAAAATTTTGCTATTTCATAATTACTTTGTTCAAAAGCAAAAGTTAAAGGAGTCCATTTAGAGTCAAAAAAATTAGGATTTGCACCATTTTCTAGTAAGACTTTCACGCATTCAATTTTATCCTGATTTATAGCATATGTAACGGGCGTCCAATTATTAGGATCAATAAAATTAGGATTGGCGCCAAACTCCATTAAAAGCCTAACAATTTCAGTTTTATTTTGATAAATGGCATACGTGAGCGGTATCCATCCATTGGGGTTTGTAAAATTAGAATTCGCCCCATTTTCTATTAATATGCTCACTATCTCTGGCTTATTTAGTTCAATCGCATGCATGAGCGGAGTCAACCCTTTGGAGTCGAAAAGATTAGGG
>JACDGH010000102.1 GCA_013815395.1 Parachlamydiaceae bacterium | reverse complement strand
CGCCGGAACATCAACTTCAACGCTAACTTCATCGGCCATGCTAATAAATAAAAGATACTCTGGCGGAAAATCACTCAGCCAGTCATTTTTTTCACCTTGCAACTTTTGTATATCATGCATAATGACCATGACCATCCCCAATTTCTTAGTCATTTCCACGAGAGGTAGCCCTTGCAATTTTTCTGAATGTTTCTTTTGAGTTTCGGACAATGTTTGCAAAATATTTTCCAATAATGGCTTTAATTTCTCTGAAAATTCTTTAAGATCTCTCCTAACAAAGGGCAATAAATTGAAATTCAAGCATTCACATATCAGCGTCATTTTGATCAAGGGTTTTAAACCTGATCTTAGGTCGATTATTTTATTGAAAAATTTGTTGTTAATTTTTTCCAGCAATTTACAAACAGGTTGATCATCGAATTCAAAGCAATTGATGCCATCCTCAAAATCCATTATAAAACTGTGTAGACAAATGATATTATTGCTCAATCTTTGCTGATAAAATAAAGTATCTTCGTATGCAAAATCAGCCACTGGTAGCACTGAGAACTCAAGTGTTTTAATTATTTCTCGCATCCAAAAAATAGCACTATCTAAAATAGAATTCTTACAAGCTTTAGCTTCTCGCAGATGGGTTAAATCCATAAAATTATCTGCCACACAATGTAACATCTCATGCCAACTAGCCGCAATTTGCGTTAAGTCCTCAAAGTCACCTTGTCTTACAAGGTCAATTTTTTCTAAAATCAAATCAAATGGATTAAATTGAAAAAAATCCCCCGGAAAAGTGGGCATGGAATCTTTTATAAATGCGACAAACCTATAAAGCTCATTAGCAGTATCGATTGTCCACTTTGAAGAAGACAAGGGCCTAGTATTTTTTTCCGGATCAAAATCTGGACGATGTGGAACATCTTCTAAAAATCCCTCGAATGCAAAAAATTTCGTTAGTAACTTTTGATAGTTTTCCCAATCGCATAGATAGGCGTTCAAAATAGCATCTACTTGAGCTTCATTATTCAATGAATTTTTAATCTCAGAAATTGACATCTGTTTTGCAAGACTAGGCAAGCGCGCCATTTTTTTTATGGATTCGGCAAGTGTTTTCTGATCATTTTGATCGATTTCATTTTTTAAAAAACATTTTACAGTTTGAGCATATGATGCGTGCCACGATCTCCAAAATTGCTCGAGCTTAGGCATAAAAGGCGATTTTGAAGCTTTAACCCTTGCCTGAAGCTTGCAAAACTCTATAGCAAACAAAGAAAAAAATGAAATTCCGGGCGATAAAGGATTTGTCGCTATCATCTGATTTACATGTTCAACAAAAGATAATTGCGACTCGGTTTTTTCGGAGTTATTCTCTTGCAAAAAGAGATTCTCAGAACTAACATTTCCCCTATTGGTATTTTCCGTTCCTTCGTTATTGCTTAAGTCCTGAAATACAGGAAGGGCAGCTTGCATAACGTTAGATTTGGGAGAACTCGGGGCTGTCGCGCTGGTGGGAATTGTGGACAAAAGTGGGGTTAAATGTCCGATAGACTGAGACTGAAATCCGGATAGTTTTAAATCAAATGATGAACTCATAGTTGTAAACCGATGTTAAATGATTGTTTTTCAATGAAATTTATTAATAAAAAATAAATAATTAAAATGCATAATACCATAATTTTAATTGTTATTCAACAAAAAATGCTTTATAGAAATTTACTAAAACCTCGGCACGTCCTATATTCACACATAAACATAGCAGTTAATTCTAAACAAGACACTTAGACACCAGGAAATTCATTACTTAGCCTTCTTTTGTGCCTCAGTATCTTTTTGCCGTTATTGCATTGACTTATAGAATTATGTGATAATACATTGAAAGGCAGAATAATTTATAGTATTGATATATAATTATTTTTTTGTAATAATTAAGTTAGTAGAATTTATAGAATTAGTTCATAATTATTGGAGGATTATGCACACAGTAGGAGGAGAATCCCATAAAATCGTTTATAAGATTCCTTATAAGAGTCCTCAAGAAATTAAATTTGATTTATCAACAATAAATATAAAGATTAATAATTTTTCAAAAATCCTTCTAAGCACAACTAAATCCGAAAAAGAATATTTGAAGAAACTAAAAGGACGAGCTTGGTTGGCACAAATAGTTAAAGGATCACCTGAAATTAAAAAATTGAAAAGCGACATTAAAGAGCTTAAAAAAACAAAAAAAGATAATGAAGTTAGATTATTCGCATTGTTTATCGATGGTGCAGTTCATGCCATAGATAGGAAGATTGAAGAATTTGAATTACAGCATTCATACGCTAAAACGGAAGCTAAGACGAGGCGTGCTTCGCTCAAAGGACTAAATTGGCTTAAAGGAATAAATACTGATCACATTAAAAAACAAGAAAGCGAAATTAAGCAGCTAAAAAAATTAAGTAAGTCTGTTCTTACATTTAAAGGTAAAGTATTAATAAGCAAGGACCAAAGTAAAATCACTGCATTATTTGATAAAAACACTTTTGCACTTAATTCGGAAATAAAATTGTTATTGTCAAGTACAAAGGATGAACTTGAAAAAGAGATTACTTCTTATCGAGAAGGCCAAACCTTAGAAATAGAAAGAAATAATGGTGTAAATGTCAAAGATAAATGGTTTACCGAAGAATTTTGAAAAATAATGCTCTTACAAAAACTCAAGAATTCTAATCTAGGCTCAAAACTAATTTCATTTTTTCCGCAGGAAATTTTAAATTATTGTATTTAAAAAAAACATTAAATTTTTATTGTATAAAAACAACAAATAATGCTAAGAAAATGTCAATAAAGTGTTGCAGAGAAGAGGACATTAATGTAAATTGGCATGTCCAGGCACATCCTTGAGGATGTGTACTTTGCATAGGCTATGGAAACGAATCTGAAGTATTTAACTCTGAGCAAGTCACCTATGGATGTTTTAAAAATTACAGGCGGAACCCCGTTAAAAGGTCATGTCAAGGCCGCCGGTGCTAAAAATGCCATGACAAAATTGCTAGTTGCTTCTTTGCTTTCTGATAAACCTTGCCGTTTTTATAATGTACCTAATATCGGCGATGTGGAAGTCACAGTAGCTTTGTGCCAAGAAATAGGTATGCAGGTCAGCTGGGACCGCGATGCAGGAATAATGGAAGTGGTCACTAAAGAACTAAAAACCTCCTATGTGCCACAACGCTTCTCTGGAGCCAATCGCATACCCATTTTGATGATCGGCGCACTTTTAGGCAGAACTGATGAAGATATTATTGTGCCTACAGTGGGTGGATGCGATATCGGCACGCGTTCTGTAAATTTTCATATTGATGCCTTACAAAAACTAGGCGCCAGCATCGAATATCGCGGCATGAAGAAAGAAGGGGCCTATTTTGCGCATGCCCACAATGGGCTTAAGGGCACAATTATTGATCTCCCTTTCCCTTCAATAGGTGCTACAGAAAATACTATTTTAGCTGGCGTTACAGCCCGGGGTATGACAGTCATTAAAAATGCCGCCATCGAACCGGAAATTGTAGAGCTGATTTTATTTCTACAAAAACTGGGGGCCAACATCACCTTAGATGTCGATCGTACTATCCGCATTCAAGGCACGCGTCATTTTTATGAAGTAGAACACACTGTCATCCCAGATCGCATTGAAGCCGCCTCCTGGGGCATGTTGGCAATCAGCTCTAAAGGTCGCGTTTTTGTTGAAGGAGCGCAGCATCAAAATATGGTTACTTTGCTGAATAAGATACGTGAAGTGGGTGGTGGTTTTGACATTAAAAGTAATGGCATAGAATTTTTCTATGATGGACCAATGCAAGGGGGCTTGCACTTAGAAACTGACGTGCATCCAGGCTTTATGACAGATTGGCAACAGCCTTTTGTTGTCCTCCTCACTCAAGCTTCAGGCTCCTCTGTGGTCCACGAAACAGTTTATGAAAATCGCTTTGGCTATACAGATACATTAAGAGACATGGGGGCTGATGTCACTCTTTTCCGCCAGTGCTTAGGCGGGAAACATTGCCGTTTTGAATCGCAAAGTTTCTGCCATAGCTTGATCGTTAAAGGCGTTTCTCAATTAATAGCAAAAGATATATCGATACCAGATTTACGTGCAGGCTTTGCTTATGTGATGGCTGCAGCGTTAGCCACGGGGACGAGCACTATATCCAATTTGCATTTCCTAGATCGTGGCTATGAAAATCTAGCTAGCAAGCTTGCGGCTTTAGGTGTGGATGTGACTCGCCAATCCGTTGAAAAGAAACAGGAACGTCCTGCTAAAATTGCAGCTAAGTCAGCAAAAGAAAAAATTGAAGTTATTCAAATGGTAACACATTAAATAATGTGTAACACTTTAAAAAAATGAGTCTAAATAAAAATGAGTCTAATCAAAAGCCATGTTAACCGTACCTAATTTAATTACTTTATTGCGTCTTCCCTTGGCTTTAGTATTTCTGCAAGAAAATATTTTTTACAGGGCCTTAGCATTGGTTATGGCGATGATCAGTGATGCTTTGGATGGATATATTGCTAGGCGCTATGGAGAAACAAGTCGTTTGGGCACTCTGCTCGATCCCTTAATGGATAAATTCTTCGTGCTTTTTGTTTTAGGAATTTTCTATTTTGAGCAGCGCTTGCAATTATGGGAAGCCAGCACCATGTTATCGCGCGATTTTGCTATTATTCTTTTCGGTCTGTATTTATTTGCCACGAAAGCTTTAGGCAAATATCAATTTCGTGCTATTTTGTGTGGGAAAATTACGACCTTATTACAATTCTCAGTATTGCTAGCATTAACATTTCAGATCACTATTCCATGGATTTTCTATCTTTCGTTTATCTTTTTAGGGCTTTTAGCCCTTTGTGAACTCTATTTTGAGCAGGATTCAGCTGCTAGCTAAAAACGAAAAGGACATAAAGGACGAAAAAGACATAAAGGACTTAAAGGACGAAAAGGACGAAAATAACGAAAAGGACATAAAGGACTTAAAGGACGAAAAGGACGAAAAGGACATAAAGGACATAAAGGACATTTGACGCAGCCAAAGAGCAATTTTTGCTTTCTATACGTTCTTTAGAACTTTATTTAAAAAGCCTTTTCGTCCTTTATGTTCCTTATGTCCTTTAAGCCCCTTAAATATTCCAGGGCGCTTAAGTTAATTTCCTGAATTAAAGGGTACGGCATAGCAACTATTACCCATAAGTCATACGTAGAGCCGCACTTCCGAGGCTGACAGGAAATAGCAGAAACAGACAATTTGCGTTTGGCGAAGCCCCTGGAGTGCTCGGCTATGCCGCGCCCTTTAATTCAGGAGGTCAGTTGAAGCGGGATACAATGATTTTGAAATAAAGTTTTTTTAGCTTTTTCCTCAACTTAGCTACATAGGGCGCTTAAGCTGACCTCCTGAATTAAAGGGCGCGGCAGAGCCGAGCACTCCAGGGGCTTCGCCAAACGCAAATGATATATTTTCTACTATTCCCTGTAAGCCCCCAAGAGGGGGATAAAAAAGGGATCGCAAAGCGATCCCTTTTTTATTTCATAGTCTGTGTGTAAAGTCAGTGATTAATTATATAATCGCGAAGGCAAAGCAATATTATGGCGACTTAAATCTTCTCGTATCTCATCTTCAAGTTCTTTTGGACCAACATTCTCTAAAAGATAGATGAATTTTGTATCTTTATAGGCAATATGAGGTTTGTTAGTTTGTGTATTCAGTACTATGGACATTCCATAATGCTCTAACAATCCATCTGGACGAAGCAAAGGATCGATTAAATCTGTGCGAGTTAAATTTGCTTTACCATTGATAAGTGCCTGATAAGCCATCGCAATATATTTTTCTCGGTCTGAACCCTTTGAAGATAGGGTGACAAAATTCGCATTTTCATTAATTTTAGTTCTTTCAACTACGACTTTTGGTTTCATCATTAAGTCGACTATCTTCGCCCCGATCACAGCACTAAGGCCATAAAGAGGCACTTCGATAGCACAAAATTTAAGGAGTGCCAATGGAGATGTCTTATAGGATTCCACAAAACAATGCGTCGCTAAAAGAGATCCAACAATAGGAAGTATCTCTTTGCTAATTGCAAGAATTTTAACAAACGATTCATTGAGTTGATTAGAATAATTAGAAGTGAAAAATTTTTTTGCAATTTCATTCATGAGTGTACAGGATGCTGCGGTCACTATAGGAGTAAAAACAGTTTTCACTCCAGCCTGTCCTAAGTCGCTGCTACAGCAATAATAAGCTGGAGAAAATATAGCAGCTGTCAATAGCCCTACAGTTTTATAATCATAAGTTTTCATCAATGCATCTGAAAATTTATTAATTTCATTGACAAGTGAAAATTGATATTGAGATGGGTTATGTGTATAGGTTGATTAGAAATGGACATTGTAAAGCTACCCTTTTTTATATTTTTATAGAATAGCAATTCAAAATGAATTACTCATAAATATATTTACTTGAATTTATTATATTTTAATAGTTGATTGTAAGGTTTTTATAAAGATCATGTTAAGTTTTAGTAAAGACACTAAATCATTGATCGTTTTCAGTTTTAGTCTCGTTTGATTTGTGAAAAGCAGGGCGGAATGCCCTGGATACCTTGGTGAGGCACTTTTCTTTCGTTCTTTTAGCTGACAGCCGGTATTTGATTTCCAACAAGCTCTGCCTTCGCCTTTTCCGGAGCATCATGCAATTCAGATGCGACGTTCTGCAATACCACTAGCTCATTAAATTGAGTGCCAAGACGACGGGCTGCATGGATCCAAAAGGCGATAACTAATAACAAAATCACTGCCACATACGGAGCACTAGCAGATAGTGTGGCGAAAATCATCAACAATCCTTGGTGGATCAATGACCCCCCTGATTTGCCAAAGCGCGAACCCACCCCATCAATTGCCGCTTTACCCTTTAATTTGGATTCGTGGCTGAGAGGAATATAGGCCATTTCTTTTGTGGTGTCAAACACCGAATATTTAGCAGCCTTGCTCAAGCAATTCTGCGCGCCACCAAAGAAGACGGCAATCACTAAGGGAGTTAAGCCCGTGAAGGCGACCACAATACTTCCTAAGCTATCGCTGAATAAGATAAACGAGAAAAATCCAGCACAAGTAATAAGCATAATGATTGGGGTAATCAATGCGGTCCAGGTCCAACCTAGTTTATCGATGATTTTGGACATAAAAAGAGCTGACACTAAAGCGATCACGCCGATGGCCGATGTTAAATTGTTCATATAGGTATTGAAATCACCAGGATTTGGATATAATTGACGCAATTGATCTTTCCAAACGACCTCCACAAGATTAATCACTAAGTTATAAGCCACGACAATAATCGCAATATAAATCAAATATCTGGAGTTTGAAAGATAAGAAAAGCTTTCACGGAAAGAGAGTATTCCTTTAGCTTTGATTTCGCGCTTGTTGTGGTGGAATTCCTCAAAGCTTGGATCATTCAAGACTTTCTTATTCATCCAACGGAAGAGGCCCATCACTATCAAACCGCCAATTAAAACAGTTGTAATAAGCACCATTTGAGATTGTTCCCATTCTTCGCGACCAGATAAAAATGGCAATCTATTCAATATTCGAGGCTGCGAAAGAAAGATCGCGACTTGACCCGCTAATATTGTAGCGAGGTTGGAACCGATACCAAGTACACCATAAAAGCGGCGCGCTTCGCCTATACGAGTGACCTCGTTAGCAAATCCCCAAAATAAAACGTTGAGCACTAAACTACCCCACAATTCAGACATTACGTAAAAACCTGTAAATGTCCAATTCCTAAATGTGGAAATGAGTCCTTTAAATCCCACGGGCATCACCAATTCAAGGGCATCCGCTGCTGCATTGGGGTGCAGTACATCGCGCAAAGGGTACAACACAAAAGCAAAAAGAGCAAAGCAAGCTAAGAATCCGGAAATAATGTAATAAAAAACGCGTTCTTGACTGTAATGATTCGAAAGTTTAGCAAATAAGGCTGTTAAGAGGACCGCCATGGGAAGCATGACCCATACTTTGATAAACGGGATCACCTCAGCCCCTGAAGCTGTGACAACCACTGTATCCTTCATATTTCTTAAGATGCTATAATTAAAGCAAAGTAAAAAAACAATGGCTAACATTGGAAGTAGCTTTCGCACTTCATTGCGATGTACAGGCCACACGCATGAACGTATTGGTCCAAAAACTTTGTCATCATTTGTATTTGAGTAAGAAGACATTAAAAATACCTTTGTAAAAGAATACTTTACAGTATTTAACCTTTTTTTTCAATAAAAAACGAATTATATCTAAAATATACATTTAAAATAATTAACATTATCAATAAGCATTTGAATTCGAGGTCGATAATGAACCATTAATAAATGCATTTACACTTCGGGAACCAAAATATGTTCCTTGCGATCTCTATGGCCTGCATCAGCATTTTTGAAGGGTTGCTGCTCAGGATCTGTTAGAAGTGCAAATTGTTTACCTAAAACACGGGTTGCAGCTATCCATACTCCAATAATAGCTAATAAAAACATGGCTACATAAGGAGCACTGGCAGTAAAGGTTGAAAAGGCAAGAAG
>JACDGH010000101.1 GCA_013815395.1 Parachlamydiaceae bacterium | reverse complement strand
ATAGATATGATATTACTCATAATTACCCCTCCAGTGTTTTGTTGATCTAAAACACTATTTAACGGAGGGGTCTTTTTTTTTCAAATCACCTGAAATCCGACATAGGAACTCTGCGTTCCTCCTTAGCCTCTAAAACGTACAAAAACTACCCTAAGAAATCCCGCCCCCAATTCATCCCAAGAACCAAAATATTGGGGTATATAATGGAATTTGTGCGTAAAAACTCTATGAGAGCAAATAAAATATTTTAAAAAATTATATTTTTCTATAGGTTTTAATTAGAACCCTATAAGTCATATAACCCAGGATTTGTTATGAATTCAAAAAAAATATTTTCACTATTGGCTTTATCCACGCTGCTGTGCCTAACCACCGTCTCCTTATATAGTGCTTCTACGCCCGATCAAATACGACAAGATAGAACCCGAGAAGAGCAGGTGCTTCAAGAAAAAAATCTAGATGAGGCACGCATTGAACAAAGACGCGTTGATCAACATCTAGAAGATCGTCGTGAAGATCAAAAGCGGCTTGACGATAAAATACAACAGCGAAAGCTAGATGATGCTCGCTGGGATAGAAAAAATCGTTAAACCTTAAAAAAAGCAAAATTTGAAAAGCTAAGAAAAAAGTATCGAAAATGGCATGTAAAATGATAGAGTATGAGATCATAGGGATGAATTGATGCCCTAATCTTGACTTTACTTTTTTTCACGTACTTATAAGAAAAATATGATGAAAGTCTAGATAAAATATTTTTTCTAATTTAATTAAAAAGTTGTTCTATGAAACGAATTCATCTTCTTCCTAATGTGATCACAGCCTTTGGACTTTCTTGCGGCCTTTTCGTTATTTTTAAAATGACTATGCTAGATGTAGCGGAAGTTGATTTTCAAGTATTGACAGCCATTGCTGGAATATTGTTATTGGCCGCATTTGCCGATTTGCTGGACGGGGCAGTGGCAAGGGCAATGAAGGCCCAAAGTGATTTCGGGGGATTATTCGATTCGATGACAGATGCTGTAACATTTGGTGTGGGCCCGTCAGTTATAGTCCTAAAAAGTATCCCTTTGGCTTCTGGGACAGAGTTGTCTTTTTTGTTAACAACAGCCGCCATGGTTTTTTCAGTTTGCGGCGTATTGCGTCTTGTGCGATTCAATCTTATGGCGCAAAAGGCAAAGGCAGACCCTAATTTAGAGGATGCCAACAATAAGAATTTTACAGGCATGCCCATTCCAGCTGGTGCCGCTGCAGCTGTATCTGCAAATTTGTTTTTGATATCTCCTGAATTTCGCTATTTTTTTACGATTAGCGAAACGAGTAGGGCATTAATCATGATCTTCGCCATGATAGTATTGGGGTATTTCATGATTAGTCGATGGAAATTCCCTAGCCTTAAAAATCTCCATATTCGCGTAGCCTCTTTTCAGGTAGTTTTTGTCACTGTGGTAACGGCTGCTCTGCTATTTTATGGATTGCTCCACCACTTTGCAGTTGTCTTTTTTTGCTGCTCATGGGCATATCTAGGAATTGCGGGTGTCTTGTCATTAATTCGATTAATATCTGGACGCAAGTCTAAAACTTTAGAAGATTTTGAGCCGGATCATGATGAAATCGATATTGAATAAAAGATCTTTAATGGCAGTTAGATCAGGAATTAATACATTCTTATGAGGCCGATGACAATGCCTTGAATAAGCACGTCTTCTTTTTGCAGAATTATCGGATGATGATTGGCAAAAGTCCCTAATAAGCGCACATAAATCCCTTCTTGATAAAATCTTTTGACGATAGTGTCATGATTATTAATGAGCGCAACGATTGTTTCTCCTTGATGCGCCTCTTGACGCGCTTCGACTACTAATAGATCGCCATCGGCAATAAATTCTTCATTTAGAGAATCTCCTTGAACACGCAGCGCATATGTTTTCTCAGGATTATGTACAAATGAACGCGGAATTGTGATCTGCTGTCTTTGCGGAAAGGTTTGGATGGGCATGCCCGCGGCGATATGTCCAATAAAAGGTATTTCAATTTCATTAAGAGTTTCTGGTTTTTCTGAATGGGTAGTAAGCATTATAGAGCGACTTACCTTGCTTTCACTGCTCAAAATGCCTTTACGCTTCAAGGCTTGCATATGTTTGTAAATTGAACCTAAGGAGGAAAATCCAAAATTCTGACAGATTTCACGGTAGCTTGGGGAGTAACGATTGTTTTTAATAAACTCTTGAATGAATTCGACAATGTCGCGTTGTCGTTTGGTTAGACCTTTCATAATGCTTCCGAGGTTATTTTGGAATAAAGCCATCGATCACAAACATAAGCTGTTAACCACATGATTAGGGCAGTTGCCAATGTGTCTGAAAAAAAATGGCCGCCTTGTGCTATACGTGTCAGTGATAAAAGAATTCCTAACAAGATAGCTAGAGACATCCCAGTTAAAAACAAAGCTTTGCTATGAAGGCGTCTACCAACAAAAGCCAGCGCGAAAAAATAAAACCCCATGGAGCAATGTCCACACGAAAAAGACTTTGAGGGTTCAGGCTGTTTTAAGATATTAGGTTCATAGAATGGTCGAAATATTTGCGTTCCTGCAAATTCAGTGGTTTGCTTCGGTCTAGGGCGGCCCCAATGATCCTTTAAAATAGCGTGAACAATTAGTCCGGCGCCGATGGCCATGGTTAGCACTAGGCAAGCTGCTGGTCGTCGCCAGGCTTTAAATTTCGAAATGTTAAAACTAGAAAACTTAAATTTATCAGGAAGGCATGAAATAATTAAAACCATGGTAGCTAGTGCTGCAGTGATTTGAGCGGGGAGAGGCCCATAGTTAAATAAAAAGGTAAAGAAAGCATTATTTGTAAAGCCTGTGTCGGATGAATAAAAGTAGTGAGAAATGACCAAATCCATGTCGGGAGTAAAGGGGGCAAGAATGGCCATTGCAATGAGAGGTAAAAGCCATCCGGCATTTTTTTGGAACATTTTTTCACTTTTTCCTAATGTATTAAATCATAATGAAGCGGAAAGCTTCTGGAAAATGAAAAGTAATGTCTGAAGCTAGCATGCCATAGGAGGTTAGCTCTTCGGCTGCGTGTTCGCCGGCAAGTCCGTGTAGAAAAACGCCTAAACTCGCAGCATCTTTACATGAAAGATTTTGTGAGAGCAATGCAGCGATTAAACCTGTGAGAACGTCGCCGCTGCCAGCTGTAGCCATCCCAGGGTCGCCTGTGGGGTTAACCATAATGGGACTACCAGGATGTAGGATAAAAGAAGGCCCTCCTTTTAAAATGAGAGTTACATGATGCTTTTCAGCATATTGCATGCATGTTTTCAGAAATTCCATGGATATTTGAGGAATAGCACTGAGTTTAAGGAGGCGCATCATTTCCCCGAGATGTGGAGTGAGGATTGTGTGTGGTGGGAGAGAAATTTCTTCTTCTGAAATGATGGTTAAAGCATCTGCATCAATAACGCAAGGTTTATTTAATTGAGGCAATACAAGTCGAAGCATTTGGCGCGTTTCTTGAGTAACACCGAGCCCTGGGCCGATATACGTGGCAGAAGCCTGATTCATTAGGCTAACAATGTCTTGAGGTGCATTGTAATGGTAGGGCACTTTAATGATTTCATAAGGGCTCGTGCCAAGCTCAGCTTGCATACCTTCCGGATGCATGAGTTTGACGATACCCGCGCCCCCTCTTAAAACAGCAGTAGAAGATAAAATGGAGGCCCCCGGCATGCCTGGGGAGCCGCTTAGGCCGACAACATAGCCTCTTTCATATTTATGATGATTTCGTTTCACTCGCGGTAGAAGAGGTTTTAAGATATCTTCCGATAGCATGATTAGATCCGGCTCGCAATCTTCAATATATTCTTTAGGAAAACCGAAATTAACATAGCGAATTTTTCCTATATGGTTCCATCCTTCGTTCAGAAAAAAGCCTGTCTTGGGAAGCTCCAGGAAGGCGGTCTCGGAAGCTATAATTACATCGCCTTCGGCTGTGCCTGTTTCACCGTTTAACCCCGAAGGAATGTCTATACTAATAATAGGTAATTGGGAGTTGTTGGCACGTCGAATAAGGGAAGCATAGGGTTCTTCGGCAATGCCATGAAAGCCTGTGCCGAAAAGACCATCAACGATGACTCCATTTGCGGGAAATTCGAATGCCACTCCAGCGAGACGCCCACCTTCGTTAATAAAGCGTTCGAAGTTAATTTTGCATAAAGGACTTGAATCTTCAATTGGCAGTACCGTGAGGGCGTACACTTCATAATCGAGACGCATTAGATCTATGCCGGCCACATAGGCATCTCCCGCATTGTTTCCTTTGCCGCACAGCAGGATAATGATTCTATCCAGATTGTTTTTTTCTACGTAGTCGTGCACCACTAGAGCAACACCACTACCTGCTTCTTCCATAAAATCTGCTGCGGAAAATCCATTTCGTAAAGCCAGTGATTCTAGTTGAGACATTTTTTTGGAAGAAATAATTTTCATAGATGTTCTTCTTTGATAGTGCGTTGCATGAGGAGCCGAACGGCATCAAGGGGTTTCATTTCTTCATAGATAATTTTATATACGATTTCTGTAATTGGCATTTGGATATTAAGTTGTTGACTCAATTGCAATGCTGATAGACATGTATAGGCCCCTTCGACAACCATTTCAATTTTTTCTTCAGCTTCTTTAGGAGTAAGACCTTGAGCTAGTAAATAGCCAAATCGACAATTGCGGCTAATCAATGAGCCACAGGTCAGGCAAATATCTCCCATGCCTGATAATCCGCTTAAAGTATCGGCTTTACAGCCGCGAGCCACAGAAAGCTTGCGGATTTCATGCAATCCACGCGTCATCAGCGCTGCTTTGGAACTAAAGCCTAAGCCTAAACCGTCAGAAATGCCGCAAGCAATGGCAATAATGTTTTTTAAGGCACCGCCATAGGAAACGCCTTTAATGTCTAAATTCGGATAGACGCGGAAAGTGCTCGTGGTGAATGTTTCGCATATTTGAAGCATAGTGTCATAATCGAATGCAGAACCTACAACAGAAGTTGGCAAATCGCGTATAACTTCTTGCGCATAACTAGGACCGCTTAAAAAACCTATGGATTTTTTCATTTTTTTTCCAAGAACTTCAAGGGCAACTTCTGGAGGTGTTAAACATGTGTTTTGTTCAATGCCTTTAGAAGTAAGCACAATTGGTGTTTTGGAAGGTATATTATTTTTTATTGATTCGAAAACAGGGCGTAATCCAGCTGTTGTGACTGATTCTACAATCATATCCACGCCTTCAATCGCTTCCATAATATTAGTTGTAAAGCGCATGTTGGCAATGGGATGATGCCCTTTCAAATGAGGGTGCTCTTGCTTGTCATTTAGAAGTTTTGCTAAATCCGGACTTTTAGTCCATGACATAACCTCAAATCCTTTCGAAGCTAGGAGAGATGCTAAACAGAACCCCCAGGCCCCAGCCCCAAGGTAGCCGATTTTCATAGATCACCTCGATCGTTTAAGACTGCAGTAAGATAGTTAAAACAATTGTACTACATTACATTGATTAAGTTCTAGTGCTTCCATTCTCTGAGAAATTCGGGAGTGAGATAGTAAAAATCTTGCGGAATGTCGCGCGATTCAGAATCATAAGGTTTACCGGTAGCTTCTAAAAATACTCTGCGATCATTGTTCAGCAATGCTTGACGAACAGTTGAAATGCTGTCTTCACCCTCAAAGTTTTTTAATGGACTAAAGCATTGCTCTCGGGGATATAATAAGACCCCCACTTTTTCTGCTATTGGGAGTAGATCGAAGATAAAGGTTTCGAACTTCCAGGCAATTGGTTTAATGGATTGTTGCAATTGTCCATTTTCATTAACATAAGAAGTTGCTTTAAAAGCTTTATGCAATGACATTGAAGTTGGATTTTGCGCTATCTTTTTGATGAAATCCATGTTAAAGCAAAATAAACTGATATTTGCGCAGGAAAATATTAGCGACCCATCTGATTTTGTGCCAGCTAAAGATTCTGGTAGCTCAGAGTATTCTATGATCACTGCCTTATTCTTTAGTTTTGCTATTATACCCACTTTTTCTTGAGCATTTTTACGTGATATGCATTTGACCGTAATGTCATTGTGGCTGCGCTCATGATTTCCTATAAGTTCAGCATCAAAGGGGTCCGCTAAAGCATTGTCAATCACAAGAAAATTCACCGCACGGACACCTTGCTGATGCCACTTGGACCAAATGCCACTGCGGAAGAAATGGTGTAGAGCTAATCCGTTCCCATCCGGACCCTTGGCAAGCATATCTTTTGATTTTAAGAAGAGGTTACCTTGTTTGTCGAGCATGGGAAGTACACCCTGCGAGAAAAAATAAACTTGATGCGGGTTTAACCCAAAAAAATGATGTTGTTCAAATAAAGTAATCGTTTCTTGATGATTGCTGGGAGAAGTCATGATCGCTAACGGCAAAGCTTGCTTGGCTTGCCTTCCGGCAGCAGCCACTTTTTCAGAAAACAGTTGAAATAGGCTTTTTTTTTCATAAGGCGTCACTGGAAATGAGCCCTTCGGTCCATTAATCCGCAAACGCGTGCCTTGACCACCTGCTACGATAAGGCATCCCATTAATCCTTGAGCGATCATTTCTTTGCCCTGAACAAAATCAATAGGGTTGCCGGACGTGGGTAGAGATGAGAAAGGAGAATATTCGTTTGAGCTTTGCAGAATGCTTTGTTGCAGGAGTTTTTGCTGAAGCATTAATGCCTCTAAGTCAATTATATCAATTTGGCAAAGTAAATTGTTTTTTTCATCAATAGTCAATTCATCATAATATCGTAAAAGATGTAATTGGTTGATCGAAGTAAGCTTTTTTACTGCTTGCTGATAATCCATAGGTGCTTTCATATTTTAAATACAGTTAATTAATTTTTTCACAGTTCCTTATTTTTGTGAAGTTGTGTTGATCATATTTTGAATGGATTGATACACCTCATCGACTTCAATGCGTGTCATGCAACGAAAATCGATAGGACAGACTCGCTTGTAACAAGGGGAGCATTCAACGCGTTTATGGATAATTTTGCCGCCGTTGTAAGGGCCTGTTTTTACATCGCTTGTAGAACCAAATAAGGCCACTAAAGGGACATCCAGAGCTGATGCAATATGCATTGGGCCGCTATCGTTAGTCAAAAATGCAGAACATTGTAAAATCAGTGCTAGCAATTCTCTGATCGAAGTTTTACCCGCTAGATTAATGACTCTTTCACCTAAATCTTTGCAAATCATATTTACTAAGGAAGCACCAGCAGGATCTCCAAAAAAGACAACAGCGTTCCGAGGATTCTCTAAAAGGCGGGAAGCCACTTCATGGAATCGTTCAGGTAGCCAGCATTTGGCAGATCCGAAGGCTGCCCCCGGATTTATACCGATGATGGTGTGTGTGCCAGGGGAGACATGCTCATTGGAAAGTAATTCTCGGGCTGTCTGTTGTTCACTGGTAGTCACGTATAAATGGGGAGGAGTATTTGAAATGGGGATACCCATTGGTTCAATTAAAGCTTTATAAGTTAAAACTTGATGTTGAGTTTCCTTATTCGCCGGAAAAGACACAGCTTTATTTAGCAATAAACTACGCAGGTTGCCTGCATAACCAACTTTGTTTTGTACCTTACCGCGCCAAAACCACCACGCAGAGGATAATGAATTGGTGAGAAGTATCCCTAAATCGTATTCACCCCGTTGCAACGCTTCAATAATGTCTAAGTGTTGATGACGATGCACCCATCCATTAGGTTTTTTATAACTGTAGACTTCAGAAATATTTGGATCGTGCTGCAGTAGAGAAGCGACATTAGATTGGCACATTGCTGTAATAGATGCTTTAGGCCATCGTTGCCGAATATCATGTAAGATGGGCGTAGCCATGACTACATCGCCTAGCCAATTAGGCATTCTTACAATAATTTTTTTTGGCTCTTTAGTTGGCCATGTACTAAAAGAGGCAGGCATTAGATCCTCAAAAAAGTAATATATTTTGTCTTTGTTATTTGAATTGATAATAAGGAAAATATAATTCAAACGCGACGAAAATCCTGCAGAGGGGCGACATAATACTTGTATTCGATGCACTTCAATCCTTCGCATATGCTAAAAGGTACTTCAACTTAAATATTTTTTTTCTGGTGATTTTCTATAAAGTTCGCTAGTGTTTACTTTCGATATTTGAAACTTTAGTTGTAACACTTTTTTTGGAGGAGTAATTTTTATGTTGAATCTTACTAAATCTGTTTTAGCTATGTTGTTATGCTCTTTAGCACTACAAGCAAATGAACCCAAAATTGTTAAACTAATCCCGCCGCAAATTTGTAATGAAACTGTCTCAGAGGAGATCGTTTGCACGAGACCAATGCGAGAAGGGAAATTTAATATTTCCTTAGAACAGAAAAATAGCAAAACCGTTGTTCATTGTTATGGCCACGGGGGATCTGGTTGGACTACCCTATTTGGCTCTGTAAGTAAAGCAATAGATCTTTTTCAAGAAACACAGCCAAGCAAAGCTAAGCCTATCCGCATTATTGGATCTGGATGCATGGGATTAACAGCTGCAATTGAATTAAGCCAGCTAGGATATCAAATAGCAGGCATTTCAACAAAAAATCTTTACGATCTTCCTTCCTGGAGAGCAGCAGGATATTTTGCATTAGTATCTGTTAAG
>JACDGH010000100.1 GCA_013815395.1 Parachlamydiaceae bacterium | reverse complement strand
GTACACGAGAAAATGGCAGTATCCAGTCCATGCCAACTTTAGAATATCGGTTCAGACTCGCGGATCGAGCTTGGAAAGTCGTTGAGATTGACGAAGATAAACGGGTCATCCAAGTGGCAGTGGTTAAAGGAAAGGCTGAAGCGTATTCGGCGGGTTCTAGAGGAAAATACTGAATATGCTTATCTTCAATTACATGCTATCTAGGGTCTAAATCTGGCACAACAACTGGCTTGTATGAGCCATATAACTGATCCGTCAATTTTAGCACTCGATGGTAGTCGATTTATGTTACTACCATGGCAAGGCACAAAACTCATTCATACACTCAGTCTGCTTCTGACTTCTGCTGGTGTTCGGGTACCCAGTGTCGTGCAGCCTTACTATTTGGAAGTCGAAGCATCTAATCTATTGGTACTCCGTGAGCATATTACTAACTTAGTGAATAAGCCACCTTCTACTGAGCTAGTTGTAGAATCAATGCCTCTTCGAGAATGGCAGCGCAATAAGTATGGTCGCTATCTTCCGGAAAACTTACTACGTTCCACCTATGCGATAGACGCATGGATATAAATAGCGCGACTGCATCTTTAAAGAGCTTGATCTAACAAATTGGTGATTTCTGAGCGATAATCCTCGACTAATACATACATTACCGTGATTGCTAGTTGGCCAAAAGATTAGTGAAAGCCAGAGCAAGGATAGAAGCATGAGCTTTCAAATCAAAGCCGTGATTGGTACGAGCATGAAGATGTTGAACGCCCATCGCCTGCATTTGGCTATAAACGGTTTCAAGGCGTCTGCGGTACTTGTGTTTAGGATGAATAGATTGGTAGTCATTTGCTAAGAAGTCATTTTTCGTCATTGTAAGCTGTGCAGAATCAATTTTAATAGCTTGAGTATGAGTCTGGATATCATCATTATCTTTTACAATCAGACGATTGCGAACCGCATCTGATTTCCGCGAGATATAAGACACCCTTCCCCGCGCGCCAAAACGAACGTTTCTCGTTCACAATTATCATTTACAAATCATCGTTTTGATCCCATGCAGAGAGGAGACTAGAAAAAAGAACTTGAGCCCTATTTTGATGTTGTAGTTTCTCAACATCATTTACTGAAAACTGAGCAGCATGTTCAATAATAAAGCGATGAATAAGCCATTCATCATATGGCATATTTAGTTTCTGTGCGTAATAAAGCGCTTTCAGAGCGTACTTATATGCTCTGTTATCGCGGCTTTCCGTGAGAAGACTAAATTGTGCTTTGTAAACTAGGGCACGCGGCTTAGCAATTTCGAATCGCGTATCATAAGCCAATAAAGGTTTATCATGCAGATGCCACAATATCTTATAAGCTGAAGATTTAGATGCCGAATCAGCCGGTTCATTTGCAAGAATTTTTAGATAAACTTCGAGCGTACCAAAGAACCCTTCAGCTGCGTAAAATGGCACTGGGTATCTCTTGAATTTTGAGACTACATTTAGAAACTCATCCGCAACTTCTTTAGCCTTTTTTATGTCGTTCACATGTAAATAAAGTTGTGCCAGTATTCCGGTTGCGCGTAACCAGGCCGACTGATCTGTCTTTGCCTGAAAGTTTCGAGCTTCAATTAGTTCTTTGAGTCTATCTGCAAAGTCATTTTGGCTGGTTGAAGCTTTTGGGTTGGCAATCTTATATAAATGAGCTTTACACAATTGCTCTTCAGCATTTAATAATATAAACCAAGAACGAACCTGACTTTGTCCGATTTCATTTACTTCATTAAAGCCTGGCGATTCGCGCATTTCATTTTTCGCTTGCCAAGCGTTTTTCCATTTTCCAGAATACCAATACAACATATAGCGAATGCCCATCCCCTCTTCCTTGCGCCGCTGTTCCTTCCCTTTATCAGCGCTTTGCTCGCAATCTTGTATAGCTCGGATACCATTATTCCATAATCCGCGATGAGCGTAAGACAACGCTTGCATCTGCCAGAACCATGATTCAACAATAGGATTTTTACAAAATTCAAAGTCGCGTGACGCAAGTTCTTGATAAAGATGAGAGAGAAGAGAACCTCCATAACCAATCATGCTCATAACCAAAATACCAGTAGCATATAAATCGGCTTTCTCTCCTCGACCTCTAACACCCAGTTCATCCGCTAAATTAAGGCATTGAAGGGCATAATAAAATAGCCGCCAAATGTTGTTCTTAAAATACTCGGGATTAGTAAGTGCTCGATAGAACGAACCTACGGTATTCAGTTCCTGCCAGCTCAAGGATGATTTGGGTTTGTAAATGCGTAAACGATACAAAAATTGTCGTGCAGATGCCCGAAAGATCTTTGACGCTATCTCCAGAGCATTGTCGTGATCTTCTATTACTTCTCGAGTTAATTGCCTTACCCCTTCTTTTGCATACTTCAAAGCCTCATCAAGGTTTCCCAAACCCATTGCAGTTCGATGCTGAAGAAGATAAAAAGAGAGGATTTCCTGTACATTTAATACAGGTGATGGCACACCATTTTCTTCGAGCTTACCGAGAAGTTTTTGGGAAGTCGAATAAGCCGAATTATCGTATTCACGTTGAGCAGCAATAAGATAATCATGTAATGCATTAGTACTTTCGCCGGCTTCTTCCCATAATTCGGCTCTTCGTCTTGCATTGGAAGGTTCTGTTTCACTGTAGGCTAGAGCAATTTTGTAATAAATATTCTGTTTTTCTATGGGATCTGTAGGCAACCATTCTAAAGCTTTTTCATACCAAAGATCATGTGGAAATTCGTAGTAATTATTATAACCCTCCAATGCCCCTTCTTGCAGACAAATATACATAAATTTTTCTAGCTCCACTTCTGTAAAAAGTGTTTTGAGGACCTGAATATCAAATTCCTTTCCGGCTGCAGCACATGAGGCTAAAAACCTTTTTACTTCCAGCGCATTTAGACTCTTTGAAATCAGCCCCTGTGAAAATTCTTCCCGTAAAATATCTAATAGCTCAGGTGCGTGAGAGGAATGGTTATAAGCAGCAAAACGCTCCAAGGGCTTAAGAACAAGAAATGGTATCCCTCCTGTGTAACGTATTACTGTATCGCAGAAAGTGTTCTGATCACCTAAAGGCATTATTCGAGATAATTGGCTATGTAGCTCTATTAGATCAGCATCATTAAGCCGTTCCAATGGAATACATTCACTATCTAAGATACCCAGCTCTTCTTTGAGATCTTTTAGAGAGAGATTTGCATCCAGAACTCCGTCGCGATAGGTTACAATGAGCAGAACGGGAACCTGAGATTGCTTTTTCTCATGTATTCCCCTGATCAAATTTCGGATTGCCCTTCTGCTATCTTCTTCGACCCACTGTAAATTATCGAGTAGCAACACGATTTTCTTTTGGGCAGTATGAGGACTAATTAACAGCTCCTCAAATAACTTCTCTATCGCCTCTTCAACGGATAGCGCCCGATTGAACGCTAAACTATCATTGTATAAGGGCTGAATTATCGGCTGTACTGCTTCCCTACTCGCTATTTCTCCAAAAGCGCCATGCAAAGCAAGTATTGTCCTCAGGGCGTTCTGCCAAATCATATATCCGCCAGACTCAACACTTGGGGTAAAAGCTGCACGTTGAGCGGTAGATTTAGATACAATCACATCCTTTCTAAGAGGGGCTAGCCCCTCTATATAATCGAGCAGAGTTGACTTTCCGGTTCCCGCTACACCATGGACCAAAAAAACATTGCTGATATTTTGAACCAATGAATCCAATAATTCCTCTAGAATTTTTTTTGTATTCTCTCGTCCAACTAGATCTACATTAGCTAGCCAATCGGTAACATCAAAATTTGGTAATTCAGAATATCCTTCTATCTCGTGTAGTACTTCAACTGCATCAATGTACCGATCAGAAGGATTAATCCGAAGAAGTTTTTCTATGAGGCTAGAAATAGAATGAGGTATACCACTTGTCCCTCTTAGATACCTAATAAGTTGCATTAGCTGATCATTAGTTAAATATATTTCTTGAAATGCGAGATCTATACCAGAAAGTAGCTCAGCAGCGATTAATCCAGCAGACCACAAGTCAGATTCAAAAGTGGGGTTTTCCCCGTTTCTAATTTCTGGAGCGTCATAGATGGATAAAGACTTCACAGCTCCTGCTTTAACGAGGGTATCTCCCCCATATTCAACTAAATACAATCTATTCTGAGAAATGCGCAGGCTCTGCGATCTCAATCTACCGTGTACCCATCCTCGCCAATGGATATAAGCTAATAAATCAAAAAGTTGGTGTAGTATTGAAAGTTTGAAGTTAACTGACGAATTTTTGCAAGCACTTAAGAGATTATCCGTATCTAAAGGTAAATCCGTTGTATAAAATGGATGTCCTAGGTTGTCCCAGCCGAACCCATAATGAATGTGGTCGTTATCTTGATCACGGGTTTTGGGAATACAACGATGTTTATATTTTTTGAGGAACAGATATTCAGCTTCAACTCTCTGTGACGCACCAACATCAGAGAGTTTTATCGCAACTTCTCTTGAAGACCTCTTTCCATGATCTAAAAAAATACTGATGCCTTAAATACCTCTCCAGTTGCGTCCCTAAAGAGTTGCCTATTTATTTCAAATCGATGATCAAAACGGTCATTAAAGGGATCATAACCTAAACTGATAGCCCGCTCAATCAACTCTTTACGACGTTCCTCTTTCCGTTCATTGTTGACACCCAATAGATTGTTTAAATCGGTGATTCTATTTGATAAGCCTTCTCGAGAAAGGGATACTTCTTCGGTCTTGCTAATGTCCTCATTTTTCCAGTCTAGCATAATAAGCCGTAGCACATCCCACAAATCTTGGTGCAGTATTTTGGCATTTGCTCGACCTCGCTTATCAGTCATATGTCTGCCTCATTGACATCAACTTCATAACTGAACAAACGGAATTGTAGACCAAACTAACAGCGTCTACAACCAAAAGTCTCTTGTGGCGTACCCCTCCTGATTTGGAAAATAAGATTTCCTGACCCCTTCTGATGACATTGAACATGTTCATTCGTATGCTTAAGAAACAAAGAAAGAAGCAAAGGCTTCAATTTGCTGGCAATCAGTTTAATAAAATCATTAAAGTTAGTTCTATCGTAATAATAGGGAGTTCATATAGCCATGGGCAAGAATAAAACTGAATCCTATTCAGCGATATTAGGAAGAGCCTTTGTTCGAATAGCCAGTTTGACGATTTTTCTGCTGCTGCTGATTTCTCCACCACTTGCACTCAATGACACTGGTTGGTTTGCAGATTTACGAAACCGCTTCATACACAGTTCACTCGACTCGTGGTTCACTGTTGGCTTAGTGGCTTCCTTAGGATTGGTAATTAATGGACTATTTAGATCATTGAGATTGCAAGGCACTTTGACATCTAACGATATGCTTAACGAGATAAAAGACAGTCAACGTATTAAGGGAATGAAATTGAAGCAGGCCATCACAGAAGGTAATGGTCTTGTTTCAAATCCTTATCGTATTGTAAAAACTTACGATTTTGTGGAGGTTAAAGACTCAGGTGCAGAATGCATTGTGATTGGAAAACATGTTATCCGTCAAACTTCTGGATATTTTGCTCCAATGCGGCTAATTGGTAAACCAATCTTCGCTAAAAGGGTGTTTCTTGGAACCAAAGTATTGGACATATCAAAGTCTGAGGACATCAGCAGTAATAATTGGCCAACGGAAGTTACTGTGTCGCTCATTTTCAAATTGAAGAACAAGATGAAAGACATTCAGGAAATCCTAATCAAGGAAGATCCATTAAGAGAGATTACTGATCAGGCGCAAGATTTGATTAGAAATTATCTCCGGGAGCATGATCAAATCTCCCTGAGAAAAGATACAGGACAACTAGGGGAGAATATACTGTTAAAGCTTCAAGAAAAGCTTATCCATTATGAAATTCTACGAGTTAATGTTCTGAAAATAGATGGTCAGATGGGCCCACTTGCAATCGATCAAGCCAAACAGGTGACTGATGCGAAATCCGCGCTTATAGAATTAGAGGGAGTAAACGCGTTGCTCGAAGCTCGGTTTAGCATTCAAATCGAATGGTTAAAAGCTGCTCTTCGAAATTGGATAGCGGAGAAAGATTATAAGCGGCAGTTAGGACTTCGCCGTGAAGAATTGAATACAGCAACGTTGAGTGAATTAATTACGTTTACTAAAGAGATAGTTGTTCGGTTTGGTGATCCTGATTTAGCGAGCCAAGCTTTTCAGAATATTTTGAAATTTGTAGATAAAACTGCGAACCAAGATGTTCAAAAAGATAAAGTAATGTCATCAATGCCTGCGAGGATTAGTGAAAATAAAGCTGCAGAGATGCATCAAAGCCGTATTGGCTATAAGGCATTCGAAATTGAGCAGAACACTGCTAACGTTGCTATTCCTAGTCACGCCAAGTTCCATTTTGACGGCTATTCTCTCTTAGTAGATTGTAGTGAAGATCATCCCGCGACGCCACCAAGAATGCGCATTGTTCTTAAAGAGGGTGATTCATTTGAATTGTCCCAGCTTGATTCATGGACGCCTGGTAGCTATCTCTGCGAAGCCGTCAACTATGCAACTTTTCTAGTGCCCATCTATCTAAGTGGGAAACAAAAATAGAGGTGTAATGTGACCATGACTGCTCAAATTCCATCAGACGAATTGGTTTCTCATGAATTCCAAATATCAATATTTGGATGGGAAAATATAGAGTGGGGACGCGAAGTACTTGTCGTTGAGGGACAAGTTTTTGACAAGACGCGGTTCATGGTGAACTTAATGGGTCTAATTGGCCGAGGAAAATATGCTCGTCGCGTAATCGTGAATCCCAGTCCTTTGTGTGTGAAGGCAGCTAGTTTATCGAGTGATTTGTTTCCGGCAACTTTGGAAATCAGTGTAAATTATCAAGTTATGAATCCTGCAAAAATTGTCACCGAACACCAACCGCTCACAGCTTTAAGCGATGTTATTCAAGGATTACTTCGTGAATATATTACGGCTATTCCTGAAGATTCAATTATTCATGATAAAGGGGATTTACGACTCGAGATTCACAAGAGAATTTCGCAATCTCCCTTTATAGTCGAGCGTTATAGAATCAGCGAAATTCTTATGGTACGGTATGTGTCAAGGACAATGAAACAACTTCATAAAAAAGATTAAGAAAGATTTTCAGCCGGTTTAGGTGGATTGATGTAGACGGCCTTTGGAGCACCCTGTATGTAGGGCAAGCCAGCGGGAAAACGCTGTGGATAGGCCTGAAATGCTGCCGACATAACGCCTTGGCGCTGCTGTTGAACGGCATCCGCCTGGCCATAATGGACACTGGCCGGAGTCATCAGGTTCAGGCCGGAATGGTAATGCAAGTTGTTGTACCAGCCGAAGAAAGCTCTCGCCCAGACACGCGCCGCGTCAATGGAGGCGAAACGGTCAGGATAATCGGGACGGTACTTCATGGTTTTAAACTGTGCCTCGCTGAAAGGATTGTCATCGGAAGTATGGGGACGACTATGGCTTCGGGTGATATGCAGATCGAGCAGCAGTTGGCTCAAGGGCTTACCTTTCATAGGGATGCCATTATCGGCGTGGAGCGTGAGTTGCTCAGGCTGAATGCCCTGTTTGCCAGCGGTTTCAGCGATTAAGTGCTTGGCTAACTCACTGCTCTCGACTTCTGCAATCATCCAGCCGACGACATAGCGGCTAAAAATATCCAGCACGGTGTAAAGCGGGTATTTCTCCAACTTATGGGCTCCTCGCAGCCAGGTAATGTCCCATGACCAGACTTGGTTGGCTGCTTGTGCCAGCAGTTCAGGCTTGTTGTAGACCGGGTGACGACGGATGAGGCGCCGTTCGCATACTTCGCCGTGAGCCGCCAGCACCCGATACATCGTGCGCCAGTGACACAAATAGTTTCCTTCATCCAGTAACGCCGCATACACCTGTCGCGGTGCTTGATCCATGAAACGTGCACTATTGAGTGTCGCCCGCACCTGCGCTCGTTCAGCACTCGACAGCGCATGAGCGGGTGTTGGACGCGGTGCTAACTCGCCTTTCGCTTGCCGTTCCCGGTAGAGCTGACTGCGCGGCACATTCAGTACTTCACAGGCACGCTTCACCCCGATTTGGGTCGCTAGTTCCCTCACGATTGTTCCTCCTCCAGCAGGCGTGCCAACTTTTTTTGGGCATCAATGATCAGTCCTGCCCGTTCCAAATCGCGCTTCAAACGGGTATTCTCGGCTTCCAGTCTTCGCATTTCCGCCCGATTCGGGTTGGCCACTGGACCGCGTTTCTTGCCTAATGTCCCCTCCGCATAGGCGCTGCGCCACTGGCCAATCTGGGCGTAAGTCAATCCCTCCCGTCGCAGCAGTGACCCTAACTCACCATGCTGGCACTTCTCGGCTTCAACCACCATCCGCCGTTTGTACTCTGCTGTGAATCGACGACGTTCGGCTTTCCGCTCCACTTCTGGGTTCGGTTTTCGCTCTCCTGACATGCACTTTATCCCTGTTCTCCGCCCTTCATTTCTTTACTATACTTTGAAGGTGAAGTTGTTTCATCCATTATGGCACATAGGGGTCTAGAGTAAAACATACAATCACTATCAGAAGCATCTGATCTGTACCAAAACGATCATGCAAGGAATTAGCTCCATTCAGCGTGGATTTGAGGTAATGCTCAAAATATTGGCATTACACATTTAATCCATGCATATGAGATGAATCATAGAAAAGCACCTTAGATTGGAAGTG
>JACDGH010000099.1:5576-8770 GCA_013815395.1 Parachlamydiaceae bacterium | reverse complement strand
ATGGTTATGAGCTGTCACTTGTTGTGAGTGATTGTTCGATGAAGACTCATAACCCGCTGGTCACTGGTTCAAGTCCAGTTTGCCCCACTTTTTATAACTTGTTGAGTAACAGTGCTTAAGGTTTATGATGATTACATTAAATCATTGAAAACCCAAGCTACAAAATGGGTCGTGGCACACAGGTGGCACAGTTCAACCCTATACACCTCAGCAAATCACAGCAATTATCACCACAGTGATCTTGTCACTGCTCACGCTAACCCATCCAAATGGAGCATGAGCTAAATGGCAACGATTCAAAAGCGTCCTCAAAAAAATGGTGCACTTCGCCACAGAGTGATGATTCGTCAAAGTGATGGATTCCCGCCTGTCTCTAAAACTTTCCCCACTAAACAAGAAGCTAAAGACTGGAGTAAACAGGAAGAAGCTCGTCGCCGACAAGGATATGGCCCTTCGGATCAAATTAAGGATAAGCACACCCTAGCAGATCTTATTGACCGCTATACAACTGGCATGAGGCGTGGGGAAATTGTAGGGCTAACATGGGACTGTATTGACCTTGAACGGCAAATAATTAACTTGAAAGAGACTAAAAATGGTAGACCTAGAACCGTTTCAATTGTTAGACAGTCTCTTGATCTTTTCCGCTCACACTACTCAAAAAGAAACCTGAACACTCCTTTTGTCTTCCCAGCAAAGAAACGTTTTGGGAAAATATCTATAAGAAAAGCTTGGGACGAAGCTGTAAAAAGAGCTGGCCTAAAAACCTGCGTCTACATGATTTGAGGCATACTTTCTGTACATATGCCTCAGAATCAGGGGCTTCTAACATGGAATTGGCAACTGCAATGGGACATCAAACGTTACTAATGCTGCAGCGTTATACTCATATGAATGCCTCAATCACAACTCGGTTATCTGTAGCCGTACATAATCGTTTAGTAGGAGAAGTTAATGAGAAAGAATAACCACGAAACCCTTGCTGACCAACTTAAGAAAATGGTTGGGATGCATAATCAACATTATATGGACCTTGAAGAACGTTTAGATTTTATTCAGTTACTCTTTACCGAGGCACAGTACGTACAAGACCGACCTTTGATGAAGGATAAGGCATTGAAAGCAATGGCAATTGTTTATTCTCTAGGGGCAAGCTTGCTTGCTCCTTGCAAGGAAATACAAACTGCATTTAGAACATTCAAACAAGCCCCTGGACGATTTGACTCATTTTTTTTGTACCCGCCAGCCCCACGTCTTAAATTGGGATGGTTTACTCCGTGGAAAGTCAATGTTATTCTTCCAAATAAGATGAGAGCTGATGTAGAACGTTTTAAGCAACAGTCATTTTTATACTGTGCTTCAGAAAAAGAAATTGATCATCACATTAGATGGTTTGAACAAGAAAGGGCCACAGATTCATTCGTGCATCAATTACGTTCTATACAAGCAATTTCTCTAGAAGGAAATACTATAAAATATAACTCAGGAACTCATTGCAAACCTATCTTTAAAAACGCTATCAAGGAATGGCGAGATTCTATTGAACATAGCGATCAAGTACCAGAAACTGATGAATCTTTATACGCATTAAAATTTGCACCACAGAAAAATCAAACTTGCTGGAGTGCATGGGAGCAAGTTGTAAAAATCATCCATGAAGAGAGCTGTCGCCATCGTGATGGTTTATTAATAATATATCGCAAAAAATTAGAGGAAGTTTTTTTTAAGGCACTAGATTTAGACCAAAAAGTAAAAAAGAACTATCTAGCGGGCTTCCGAGATCATGTCAAGGGAACTCATCTGAAACCAAAAAAACATAAAGAGGGCCGATGGGAAAGTTCGAGTGCAATTGATTGCTGGACAGCCTCAAAACTAATCATGCATATTGTCTTAGAGTTTATCCAAAACCCCAACAAAAAAGCCTTAGGAGAGACTGCATGTGCTCTTTGGACAATGGTGTGGTGTTCTCAAGAACTACCTGGTGAGATCACCAAAGAGCAAGTTTTAGCACTTTCTACAATCAATTTTAATGCAGAGGAAGCTACTCTTAATATTAATGACAATATTATTGAAATTGCAGATGGCCTTTCGCAACTTTTATCCATACTCCGAGGGCGTAGTAGTGGTAAACGTAGCCATCTTTTGTTTAAAAACTTAACTCCAAAAGAATTTGAACGTATTTTACATGACGCAAGTATAGCTGTACTTGTCCCAGAGTCTCCTGCTATTCTTCCTAGTGATTTTCTTACATTCCCACATATTTATGCAAACATAAGGATGGCTTCAAAACAACGCTTGTCCATGCAACAGGGGCGGCATATGGTAAAGCCACGATGGACAGGGGCAGAATTAAAAAGAGATTATCAAAATCTAAAAACTCCTTAGTGTCCCTCCCTACCCATTAATATTCAGCAGTATAAAATAAAATCAAACAAGATTTTTCACCTATTTATCTCACACTTTAATAGCTCCCTCCTAAACATCAATTTCTATTGTGCAAAGTTGTAGTCAACTCAAATGAGTTAATGAATATCAACGCAACACAAGGAGAATTCTTATGTCTCAAGTTAGTCGGGAAGAAATATATTGTACCGTCAAGCAAATTGCAAATGATCCTCAATTTTGCTTTAGCGCACCTGCCCTTAGATACTATGTGCTGAATGCTCATAAAAATGGGCTATCAAAAGCCTTAAGAAGGGTGGGAAGAAAAGTTCTTATACGCCGTGAGCTGTTTATTGAATGGCTCGAAAAACAGTCTTGCAGGGGGTAAAATGAATAATTCTTCACATGATATGTATGGGCTTTACTTTGGTTTATTGAAATCGTTTCACTGTCTTCAAGATGAAATTCAAAGATTTCGAGAAAACAGCTCCCGTTCAGAAACTGATGAACCTTTGTGGAATCAATGTTTAATAAGATTTCAAGAGGTTGAGAAATACGAAGAAAAGCTTCCAAAAGATACCGTAGATCTTATTAAAACTCATGTACTGCGTTCAAGATTCTTGAATTTTTTAGATCAAGGACGTTGACATGGGATTTTCTAACTACAATTTATCGGAAAAATGGCTTTCTGAAATGTCTAAAAGTGGCATTCCATTTGGTGGACCTATCATTGATAATGGAGAAATTCAACGATTTAGCTCAGACTCAAAAAAAATAAAAAAGACGAGTGGTATATTGCTTGGTCAGGAATC
>JACDGH010000099.1:0-5566 GCA_013815395.1 Parachlamydiaceae bacterium | reverse complement strand
CAGGAATCAGCCAAAGAGGCAATGAATATCTTATCTGCAAATATGGATCGTGGAGTTCTTCTAATACACTTGAGGGTAAATACACGTTTAAATCTTGGGATCAAGATCATTTTTTGATCAAGATGAAAGAAAGCAGCTCCACAAGGAGCTTCAGCTAAAAAGAGAGCTAGTAACTAAAAACTGCAGGACTTACGAGATGAAGCCGCCCTAGAAGCAAATGAGATTTGGAAGAAATGTGAAAACGTAAAACCTTCTGAGAGTAATTTAAAATATTGCTGTCTTAAGAAAATAGATCCTATTAGTGTAAGATTTGGAGACAATCCAAGTGGTTATCCTTCAATAATTATCCCATTAAGAAATATCCAAGGTGATATCCGTTCTCTCCAATTCATATCTGTAGGAAACGATGATTCTGTATATAAAACATTTTTAACCGATGGCGAAAAGAGCGGTAATTTTTTCCATTTTGGTGCGTTGATTGACGGCAATCCAATATCCGTAACAGAAGGCTACGCAACTGGCAACTCCATTTTTGAAGGTTATACTAAAAACCAAGCCGTTGTAGTAGCCTTTGATTGTCATAATTTAGACCAAGTCACTGCAAAGCTCAGACAGATTTATCCGAAAAGTTTGATCATTATTTGCGGCGACGATGATGTTGAAACTTCTGGCAACCCAGGAAGATCAAAAGCTGAAGAAGCAGCTAGAAAGTATCAATGTAAAGTTTTGTTTCCAGCCTTTCCTCCCAATTTCAAACTGCCAAATGTAAAACGACCTACAGACTTTAATGATCTTCACTTTTACTTTGGTTTAGAGGAACTAACAAAACAAATTACCTCTAAAAAATCTTATCTCCATGCTTTAGACATAGCTGAGCTATTATCCCGAGATTTTCCTCCAAGAAAGCTGATTTTAGATCCATGGCTTTCAGAAAGAGGCTTAGCTATGATTTATGCTCCAAGAGGTATCGGTAAGACATTTCTTTCTCTATCAATAGCATATGCCATAGCTTGTGGAGAATCAATCTTAAGATGGAAGGCAGATGAGGCAAGAAAAGTTCTACACATAGATGGAGAAATGCCAGCAGTTGCTATGCAGGAGCGGCTTAAAGCTATTTCAAAATCATTTGCAAAAAAACCACCCGATCCCTTTTATCTCCGAATTGTATCTCATGAATTTCAATTAGAAGGCATCCATGACATAGGCTCTCAACAAGGTCAACGAGATATAAATGACTTCATGGGAGAAGCTGACCTAGTGATTCTTGATAACTTATCTACGCTAGTTAGATCAGGGAATGAAAATGAGGCTGACAGTTGGGTACAAATACAAGAATGGATACTTCAACTGCGCAAGTTAGACAAAGCCGTTTTGCTCATTCACCATGCAGGAAAAAATGGGGCGCAGAGAGGAACTAGTAAAAGAGAAGATATTTTAGATGCAGTCTTGGCTCTTAAAAAGCCAAAAAATTGCTCTTCTAACGATGGAGCAAGATTTGAAGTTCATTTTGAAAAATCTAGAGGGTTTTGCCGCGAAGCAGCAGATCCATTTGAAGCCTGCTTGATAACTAATTCAAAAGGATCATTAGACGGGAACTATAAGAAAATTGATGGGCGGTATTTAGAAGTCGTTGTGAGCTTATATAAAGATGGAATGACTAAACAAAGAGATTTGAAAAAAGAAACTGGAATGTCTCTTGGTAAAGTTAATGGTCTTATTAAGCAAGCTAAAGTAGAGGGATTGATTTAATGCGGTTCATTTGTACGAGCTGTTCATTTGTTCATTTTTAAGAAAAATGAACAAATGAACATCTATCTGCTCTTGATGAACAAGAGAATGAACACGGCGTGAACAAAGCATTTAAACATATTGTAAATCAAAAGGTTATGAATTTATGAGAATGAACAAAAAATGAACCAGTTAATAAATGGACTAAAAATGAATGAACAAATAGGAGGTAATTATGCCAGCACCAAAAGGCAATCAATATGCGGTAGGCAACAGCGGTCAACCGCCAAGTAAGTATACTGATGAATTCATTGAGAATGAAGCCAAAGATTTTATTCTTTGGTTTTCTCAACCAGATAACATTTACTTCAAGCGGTTTGCTCTTGAGCGTGGTTATCCACCTGATGTGTTAGCTGATTTTGCTAAGAAAAACGAAGTGTTTAAGCGAGCGTATCTATTCGCTAAAGAGTGGCAAGAATGCAAGATTGTGGAAGGGGCATTGTTTAACAAGCTTAATTCCAGCTTTGCCAAATTTGCTATGGCTAATCTTTCCGGTTGGTCGGATAAGCAACAGTTAAGTGGCGATGCAGTTAACCCACTTGCTTTTCTTCTTCAAAAAGCTGATGGCCAGTCAAAGCATTTAGTACATGAAGATAGCTGATCATATAGAAGCAGAAAACAGGCTTAATGATTCACTGTGGAGATTGAATAACCTTTACTGGATTATTGATAAGGCTGGAAACGAGTCACTTTTTACCCTAAACTGGGCGCAAAAAAAGCTTTACCAAGACATGTGGTACTGCAATCTAATTCTGAAGGCGCGCCAACTTGGCATCTCCAACTTTGTGTGCCTTCTTTTTTTGGATCGGTGCTTATTCAATAGCAATCAGCATGCAGGGATCATCGCACATACTAGAGAAGATGCTGAAGTGATGTTCAGGAGAGTAAAGGTTGCTTATGATTGTTTGCCACCTGAGCTTAAAGCCTTAAGAAGCGTGAATACCGACAATGCCCGAGAGCTACATCTGAGCAATGGTTCAACTTTACGCGTGGGGACATCCATGCGTTCTAGCACACTACAATATCTTCATATCAGCGAGTTTGGTAAGGTGTGTGCCAAGTTTCCTGATAAAGCACGTGAGATCATTACAGGGTCATTAAATGCGCTTGCGCCTAACCAATATGTTTTCATTGAAAGCACAGCAGAAGGCCGAGAGGGCTACTTCTACCAGATGTGTAAAGAAGCGCAAGTGAATCATGATGCAGGAAAGAAATTATCTCCTCTAGACTTTCGCTTTCACTTTTTCCCATGGTGGCAGCATACAAGCTACAGTATTGCTTCGGATAACATCACCATACCCAACCAGCTTACCGACTATTTCAATGCTGTAGAAGTTAAAATAGGAGCCGATTTGGATGATCAGCAACGAGCATGGTATTGCAAGCGTGCAGCTACGCAAGGAGAAGATATGAAGCGAGAGTTTCCAAGTACACCAGAAGAAGCGTTTGAATCATCCAATGAAGGTTTATATTATGGCAGACAGCTCATAGAGGCGCGGCAGAAAAGACGCATAAATAAAGTTTACTATGATCCGAACGTTTCAGTGAATACAGCTTGGGATTTAGGCTACAATGATTCTACAACTATCTGGTTCTTTCAACAATGTGGTCAAGAGATTCACTTGCTGGAGTACTACGAGAACAGTGGCGAAACCTTGACGCATTACCTTCATCAACTTAAGAGCAAGTCATATACCTATGGAAAGCATCTCGTACCGCATGATGCAGCAGTCCATGAATACAGCACGGGCTTATCGCGCGTAGAGGTGGCTCGAAATCATGGTGTGAATTTTACAGTCGTACCTGATATTGTCATAAATGAGGGCATAGACGCTGCCCGCAATATGATTCCCAGATGTTGGTTAGATGAAGAAAAATGTGCCAAAGGCATTGCTAGCCTTGATAACTACAAAAAGGAGTGGAATGATCGGCACGGCTGTTGGTCAAGCCTACCGCTCCACAACTTTGCAAGCCATGGAGCGGATGCTTTTAGAATACTTGCCGTTGGTATTGGCAAGCTTACTAAGGGATTGTCTGCTGAAGAGTGGAGGGGTTTAAGAGCGCAATATGTTGTTTAAGAAATTATTCAATGAAGCTCTGTTTTTCTGGATAAAAGACATCCATTCTGTTAGGATGCTTCCAAAATTGAGATTATCAATGGGGGATTTAAATGAAGTGTCAATCACTTACCAAATTAATTATTTTCTTTCTATTCACAGTTTCTTCCGCAAATACCCTTTCTGCTAACGAGGAAAATTTTCTCCTTATTAATGGTGTGACAAATGAAATAGTGGTTGAGTTAGGCCCAAGCATAAATGAGAGGATGAGTCCTTGCTCTACTTTTAAGATAACTTTAAGCTTAATGGGATATGATGCTGGTATTTTAAAAGACGAAAAAACTCCAATTTGGGATTTCCAAGACGGCTATGATGATTGGCTTGAATCTTGGAGGGCTCCACAGTACCCACAATCTTGGATGAAATACTCCTGTGTTTGGTATTCCAAAATTTTAGCCCTACAATTAGGGATGGAAAAAATTCAAAGCTATTTGACCTCTATTGAATATGGAAATAAGGACGTATCTGGGGGATTAGGACTACCAGGGCCTACAAGCGTCGCATGGATAAATTCTTCATTAAAAATTTCTCCAAAAGAACAAGTAAACTTCATTCAAAAGATGCTCCACGGAAAACTTTCTATTTCACCTTACTCCATTCAAATGACAAATGCAATTCTATTTAAAGAAGAGTTGTCTGAAGGGTGGAAGTTGTTTGGGAAAACAGGATGGAGTGGTTCTGATATAGCGAGAGATGGTAAAACTCTAGAACATGGTTGGTTTGTTGGATGGATTGAAAAAGATCAAAACTTTTACCCTTTCGCCTATCTCATTCGTGAAAAGAAAATAAATCTAGATCAAAGAATTCCAAGAGTAAAACAGCTATTATTGAAGTCTGGGGTAATAACAGAGCCATAGAAAAAAATATGAAACAAATTTTAGCAAGCGTACTGGTGGTATATTGCTGGGGGTTTCAATTTCTCTACCCTCAAGAAGCAATACTTCAAATAGAACAAAAAAACCTGTTTGATAGCGAAAGACAGCGTTTTATTCCCATACAGATTTATAAACCAACCTCAGAAATAATCCATCTTCCTGTGGTAGTTATCAATCATGGATACGGTGTAAAAAATACAGAATATTCATTCATTGCTGAGCCGCTTTGCCAAGAAGGTTATTTTGTTATTTGTATCCAACATGATCTTCCAGGAGACCCTGAATTACCTAGAACAGGTAATTTGTTTGAGAGGAGAAAACCTTTATGGGAAAGCGGTGAGCAAAACATTTTATTTGTGCTTTCTGAACTTGCAAACGCTGAAAATAATTTAAATTTACAAAGGATTATCTTAATCGGTCATTCAAATGGAGGCGATATATCCATGCTGTTTACTTCCATTCATCCTGAATTAGTTGAAAAAGTAATTTCCCTTGATTCTTTAAGAATGCCATTTCCTACAAAAGATTGTATTTCTATCTTAAGTTTAAGAGCCAATGATACAAACGCTGATGCAGGTGTAATTCCTGAATCGGGAGCAATCATCATTAAGCTAATAAATGCCCAACATATTGATATGTATGATGCAGGTCCAGAAGAAATAAAAAGAGAAATCATGTTCTTGATTGATCTGTTTTTAAAAGAAAAGTTATAAAAAAGAAAAGCGAAGGTGATGCTCTCTTTAAGATAGCGACTGTTTATTCATAAATTGCTTTAGAGTTCTACAC
>JACDGH010000098.1 GCA_013815395.1 Parachlamydiaceae bacterium | reverse complement strand
TTTTCCGTAAGTAACTGCGCGATTCCGAAATCGATGACTTTCACTTGTCCAGTTTCGTTAATAAGTACATTTTCCGGCTTAAGATCGCGGTGGATTACACCGTGTGTATGCATGTGACAAAGGGCATACCCGATATCAATAATAATTTCTAATGCTCGTTTTAAAGAAATGGGACTTTGCAAAATGGCTTGTCTAAGAGAGATTCCTTGAATAAATTCCATGGCAATATAAAGACCACCCGTCCATTCTCCATGACCATAAAGCTTTACAATATTTGGGTGATCGGTCATTGCAATGATTTCGGCTTCATTAAGAAAGCGCTGTACAGCTTCAGGGTAGTCAAGAAATCGTTCAGAGAGGACTTTAATGGTCGTTGGTTCTTTAGTATTGGGATGGGTGGCAAGATAAAGAATGCTCATTCCCCCCTTGTCTAAAAGACTTTCAATCTTATAAGGGCCAATAGATTTGGGGATTACCGGATTGACGATAGGGTTTTTAGGAATTCCTGGGGGGATAAATTGTTTATGCGTGTTATCTTCAGCCATTCCTGAAATTCCCTCTTACGATAAATCGATAATTCTAACTCCAAGTGTATCTCCAATGCGTAGCAATTCTCCCTTAGCGATACGCTTGCCATTGAGCACTAAATCTACCCCCGTTTCTGGATGAATATTTAAATCAAGCATGTTTCCAGGTTGGAGTTCTAGAAGTTTTTTGATGGACATCTGAAGGCGCCCAACTTCGATTATAATGTTGAGAGGAATTTCTTCAAGAGTCTTTGGGGTAGTTTTTCCTGGGAGTTTAGTTGCAGATTTCTCAGATGTAGCTTTAGCGGGCTCTGCACGGGGCGGGGTAGTAATTTTACTTGGCAGTTTTTGGTTAATACCGCTTAACCCTTTTTCTTCTGTATCTGTGTCATGATTAGTATCAGATAATGTAAACTCACCTTCTGTTTCAGACTCTATTTCAGATTCAATTTCTGACTCTATTTCAGATTCAAATTCTGATTCTTGAATAGTGGATTCCGAAGTTTCATCGAATTCAGAATTGATTTCAGCATCTAGCTCTGAATCGTTAAAGAGATCTTCATCATCTGCATGTTTTTCTGGTGGATTTGTCATGGTTGGATCTGCCTCGTGGTACAAAGGGTGTTCAAGAATTTTGATATTGCCCTCTTTAATTTTCCCGCGGAAAAAAGGAAAGCCATTGATGACAAGCTGAATGCGCCCTTTATCTTCATCAGGATCTAATGAGCATGAGTCTAATAGGATAAGATCGCCTAAATGGATTTTGCTCCATTCAGAAGGTTTCAGGCATACTTTTCCTGCTTCTAAATGTACTACTACATTTAGCTTTTCTGCCAATGGGCTAGAATAAATGCTGTTGCCCTGCTGTTCCAAATAACGGCGCATCCAGGATGTTCTAAATTCAGGAGTAAGAAATAGGCGTCCGTGTACAGTAATATCTTTTAAGGAAATGGAAATATCTTGACAAAGACAATGTTCTTCAGGAAGTAATTCCTTCTGCATCAATGAAACAGATAATTGTTTATCGTCGCTAATTTTCTCGTAAGCATTAATAATTTCAAGAGAGAGAAATCGATAGAAGGCTTCACGAAATTCAACATCGATATTTTCAAAGGTGCCCACATTTCCTTTAGCGAGCAGGCAGTTCATAAGCTTAGAAACATCCGGTAGTGGCATTATCCAAAAAATGGTCCCGTCTAAAGGAACCACAGTGAGCGGGATGCTTTTAAGATTATCCCCCAAGCCTTTAAATAATTCATCTTTTGCACGCCAGCGGCATTCAGAAGGAGATAGAGTGAGCCCTTCAATTTGGAGGGAATCGGCAATTTGTTTGGTGAAATTAGCCCAAGGAAATACAGGAGGGTACCCTAAGAGAGGGGTTGCATCGAGTTTAAAAAGCTCACCGGGAATTTGCTTGATCCAGGCGGAGGGAGATTCTGTTAGGCTATTCACAATTATGCTTCGCGTTATGATTTTATATATTTATTCTAAATGATCGTGGCCAATTTTGCATCTATTTTGTGTTTATATGAAAGCTTGGACTAATTGTACACTAAAATATGGTCTAAATTTGCGCAGTATGTATTTAAAGCAGTATGTATTTAAAAATGTTGATTGACAAAAAAAAGCTATGGACACACCCTTAGACTGATCTTATACTTTTTAAAGGCAAAAGGGGGAACGCAGAGACGCTGGGGGACGCCGGGGCGCAGAGGAGCAAATATAAAATTCTTAGAATTCCTTCAATCATTCGATCCTCTGCGACCTTGCGTTTCCCCTTGAACCGTTAGAATGCATTCTTATTTTTGCTGCTTGTCGCGCTGTTTTTGCTGTCCTTGTTGATCCTGGTCTCGATCTCGATCTTGGGGAGCAGCTCCACTTGCATCAGGAAGATTTATTTCAGCCAAGGTTGTTGTTGTAACAATATGCACAGCATAACCTTTTTGTTCGAGGGCTAACAGGAGGGATTGTTGATTAGCCTTCATATCAAGCATATCTTTAGCTGCTTGAGTCAACTTTTGGAAGGTAATGTTGAATTCCCCTTTAGCACTATCAAATCCTGTAACAACGAGATCCGCTCCAGCTAGGATTGGAGGACTTTTTAATGTGACCACCGTATCCGTGCTGCCGCTGGTTTCCATTTGAACTACTTTTTCTACTAGCTGATCGATGATATCCTGGATATTCATAGCGGGAAGTGTTGCTTTTTCTGTAGTAATATTGGTTGATTGTATGGGTATTGTGTTTAGAGCAAGAGGGTTGACATAGGACAGATCAGTTTGTTCTGTTGCAAAGCGAGAATTAAATTTGTTCAATTTATCGTCTTTTTTAATAGGAACCCTTTCAGCAAGGAGATCGGTGGGAGTGGCTTTTTCTAATTGGACTTCAATTTTTTTGGGTTCCTTAGCCTTCATTTGGGAATAAAGTTCGGCTGGTGATGCGGATGAATCTTCAACAATCTCTTCATCAGCAGACAGAGCTTCATTCTTAGCATCGGCAATAAGATTTTTCTGGCTATGCGCCATTGGGCCTAAAAGTGGCTTTTGCATCTTAGAGGGAGCTTTTGATGATGAAGTACCGCTGAGGTCAAATAGTGAAGTTGGTGCGCGTTTTTTTAAGATTTTTTCTTCTACAGAAACCATGGCACTTATAGCCGCATCTTCATCGTCAACAGCCCCTGTTTTTTCTTCCTTATCTTCATTCTCATCGGAATCTTTACTGAGAATTTTTTGGAAGTTTTTACTGGATCTGGGGTCGCCGGCAGGGCGTGTACCCACTTGATTATCATCAGTATTATATTTATTCTCTCTTCCGGGTGTGAACCGGATTGGAGTTGAATCATCTCGGTTAAAATTCATAACTTTAGACTCTCCTTTACCTGAAAATTGGCAGGTATCCTGCTTTAAAAGCTTTGATATTAATTTTTTCCCCTAGGATGGTGAATGCTGAAAAGTGTAGAACCAATTTCATCTTGCTCACGACCCTCAATAATCTCTTGTTCCTTTTTCATCTCTTTCATCCAGTCCTTGCGATGCGTCAACAATTTATCAACTTCTTGTCGCTTGATCTTCAATTGTTCTTTAGCTGCTTCCAGGTTTTTTTGGGCAGTTTCGACTTGAACCTTTTGATCTTTCACCTTTTTTTCTTCAATAGCTACCCGTTCCTTGGTTACTTTTAAATAGGCGCGCATTTGCAGGATTTTAGGACTCGTAGTGCCTTTATCCATTTCTTCGCGCATTTGTTTGAGCTTATCATCGGAATGTTGTTTAGCTTTATCTCTATCGGCCTCTTTCTTTTTAAGAGTTTCTTGCTCCTTTTCCAAGGCGGCTTGCTTTTCTTTGACAACTTTTTCCGCTTCATCCACGCGTCTTTGTTTAACTTCAATAACTTGCTCAAGTGGATAAACTGTAATAATTGTCATGTATTACCTACCTAAACATAGCCCGTAATAATTGCAAGGTTTCCTGAAAAGAACACTTTTCATCCACTGATTGTTTCAAAAACTTGTTTACTTTATCGATATTATCAATCGCAAAATCACCGGCCTTGTCACTGCCCCGCTTGTATTCTCCAATTTTTATAAGAAGCTCATTCTTTTTGTAATTTGCCAATACTTCTCTAACTTTGCTAACAAGTTGTAAATGCTCTTTTGGTACAATGGACTGCATAACCCGGCTAGCAGAAGAGAGCACGTCGATGGCAGGATAGTGAAACTGACGCGCAAGATCGCTAGAGAGGATAATGTGTCCATCCAAAATGGAACGCACCTCATCAGCTACGGGCTCATTCATATCATCCCCTGCGACAAGGATAGTGTAAAAAGCAGTTATAGATCCCTTATCTGAGTTTCCAGAGCGCTCAAGTAGTTTTGGTAAAGTCGAAAATACAGAAGGAGTATAACCGGCTCGGGCTGGAGGTTCACCGGCAGCTAATCCCACTTCACGCAAAGCACGAGCAAAACGTGTGACAGAGTCCATCATTAAAATAACGGATTTGCCTTGATCACGAAAGTATTCGGCAATTGCCGTGCCTACGTAAGCTGCATTAAGGCGTAATTGGGAAGCTTGATCAGAGGTTGAAACGATTAATACTGATCGTTTTAAGCCTTCAGTGCCTAAATCATGCTCGATAAAATCGCGTAATTCCCGTCCACGTTCCCCAATCAAGCTGATCACGTTAACATCGGCAACAGCGTTGCGGGCAATCATGCCCATCAATGTAGACTTACCTCCACCGGCAGCTGCGAAGATTCCCACGCGCTGTCCTAAACCTGTACTAAGCACTCCATCAATAGCTCGAACGCCCACAGAGATAGGTTGGCTGATCCGCATACGTTTAACAGGATCAGGCGGGGCTTGGATAACTGGATAAGTTTCAGTGCATTCTAAGGGGCCTTTTGTATCCACATCCAGAGGCTCGCCCAAGCCATTTAAAATTCTACCCAGTAATTGTGGCCCTACTTTAATATGGAGCGGTAGATGTGTGGGAATAACCTCAGAGGAAGGGCCGATGCCTTTCATTTCGCCAAGCGGGGAAAGAAGAACCTCTTCTTGTGTAAAACCTACAACTTCTGTGCGCAAGAAATCGCCATCGCGTTTCACAAGACAAACTTCACCGATTTTAACATTCGGTACAATAGCTTTAATTAACATACCTATAATTTCGGTGATGCGCCCGTTGACAACGGTAATGTCTAAATCATCCAACTGATCGATAATATTGTCGAAGTGGTCATCCATGCTCATAAGACAAAGTCCTCTTCAAGGGGAAGTAAAGGTAACAAAGCCGGAAGCTGTGTAATCTAACATTGTAATGACTTACAATACTATCTACAAGGTGCATGAGCACCAGCTTCCGGCTTTGAAATGTTATACTTGAACGTTCATAATCGTTTTTGTCGATTCCAGAGCTTTGTTCAAGACGGCCGTAAAAAATTCAATTTCCTGCTGAATGTATCCGACTTTCATTTGGATACGCAACATATTTGCCGGAGTTATTTCTTTACGGTTGAGATGCATTAAATCCACTTCATGGGATAGTGTTTTTAACTGTTCTTGTCCATTCGTTAAGAACCCTAAAAAACGCTCCATGGGATTTACAAGCTTACTCTCGTTATGAGTTGGCGGCGTGTATTCAACACCGGCTTTCGATAAAGCCACTCTTAAATTGTCGTCGATATGCAGCAGCTTATTTTGTAATAAGGTCTGCGTACCAGGCTTGATTTCCAAGTTCGGTGTTGCTAATTTTTGTTTGATTGCATCGATGTGGTTGATGACTTCATTTGCTTGGGCCACCAATTCTTTGGGGTTAACAGTAGAAAAGCGATCGACACGCTGATTAAGTGTGCGTACTTCCTCCATTAATGAAGACCTGGCTACGGGCTCAATCGATTCAGCCTGCGGCACTTTATTTGGTGCCGAATCAACAGGCTTATCCATTAAGTTGTCGAAGCGTTCTTTATTAGGAGGAAGGCGATCTAATTGCTGAACATCAGCGATATCTTCACTGGCGCCAGAATTTAAAGCTTTGCCAACTCGTTTAATTTCTTCAATTTTTTCAGTTGCCATACCTTTCACTTCCTTTAACCTGTTATTCCGACATCTGCCTGCAAGTTGCTGGTAATGCCAGAGAGGTTTTTATCCGTCCTTTTCAGAATCAGATAATTCCTCACCTTCTCCGCTTGGTTTATTAGCAAAGAAGGGGGCCACTTCTTTTTTAAGATCCTTTTCTGCCCATTCAAGCGATACTTCGCCTAAATTTCGGACAGTGGGGTCACTGGTTTTTTCCATTGCTTCGCGGATGAGTTTCTCACCCCGCTTGCGTTTGGGCTTATTTAATAAACAACAAATTCCTAAAAAAGTCTGCGCCAAACAATTCTCAGGTTCTTTTTTAACAACCCCTTCAAATATCTTGGCAGCTTCCTTAACATCCAACTTATTTAGAGCGATGTAACCCATCCCTATTTGAGGAGCGGTGCTGTTTGGGCTAATAGCTTGCGCGGCATTGAAGATTCGGATAGCGCTAGTTTCGTCTAACTGTTTAACAGCGACGAAGCCCGCTTCTATTAATAAAGAGAAATCTTCTTTAAACTCTTGTAATAAGTTGCTACTCATAATTAAGAGATCCTCGCTGCTTTGGTTTCCGAATAGAGTACCACGATAATGAGTTACTAATAAATTATAATGTCCAAAGCGTGCAGTACAATTTAAACATTTTCATGTATTCATTTACTGCTTCGCTTTAGATCATGTGGCACAACAACCTATAACGGATGTTTGGCTTTTTTTGGAAGCCATGTGCCACAAAGCTTTTTTAAAGGCTAAATTAACCTTTAACGTTACGAGCCATAGATCCTATCATCGTATTAGATGCAGAAACTACAGCTGTAGACATCTCAGATAACTGTGATAGGTGGTTCATTAACATTTGCATCTCGAACATATCACCGATACTGATAGAGCTTCTTCGGTTTTTAATTTGAAGAAGTTTTGTTTTAGCGCTAATCGTTGCATCGTTCAAAATTTTGAACAGAGACTGTACGCCAAAACCGGATTGAATTCCACTTCCTTCAAATTTAGTGCTACTCATGGTGTCCTCCAAAAAAGTTTATATTAAGCGCAGTATAAGCTTGTCGGTGATTCATACTAGAAATTACATTTCTTGACTCAGCAGAGGTTATAACCAGTACTGATGTCATTTCTGAATCGCTTCAACACTTAAACTCACATTCTAGGCAAGCGCTCTGTCGGACTGCAGAGAAGATATCGCACTAACTTTCACTAGTTTGTGGCTAGTTAATTATTTTTTGTAATAAACTTATTCTGCAGTCCTACGGAACGCTTCCCTTTTTACTTGGCGCTAAAGCGCGCCATCACTTTTAGCAAAGAAGTATAGCCATGTAATACAGCTCCAAATTGGTCAAAATCGTCTTTGTTTTCTCCGCTGCGCAATATCTCTTTAACTCGCTGTATACGACTCTCTACTTTCTTTTTAATCTCAGTGTGCAATTGATTGCTTTTTAATTCTTTCTCTAATTCAAAGGTAAACTCTTCATTACCCTTTTTCTTCTTCTGATCTTCTAAGCCGAACATCGCACACCTCGATTTCTTTGTCTGTTATGTATAGATCTATTCTTCCCTATTCTTAGTTTAGCACTATATAATTAAAGTTACAAGTATATAATTTTTTATTTACTAAAATCTATTCGAAACTTAATACCTTCTTTTTCTAAAAGTATTGTATTGGTTTGAATACTTGTGATTGTCATCCCATCTAGGACGTCACCTTTCATTAAAATACGGCCATTAATGACCACATTAAGGTTGCTACCACCTTGATTAGAAGAGCCAGTGACTTCGTATTTATCAGAGATATTGATCATGGATTGTTCAGGAGCCACCTCAGCCAAAAGGTTACGTACACTTCTAACACCGGGAACATTTTTTATTTCAGCAAGTAAAGCATCCACATCAGCGGATTTTCCAACAGGGATTTTGCCTGATAAGGTGATAGAGCCATTGTCCAATTTAACTTTGATATCCCTAAATTCCATGTTATCAAGTAAGGCACTAACAGCCCCTGTAATCACTTCATCGACCACAATGCGTTTTTCAAGTAAGTCGATGTATGGGAAATTATTGCTCATGTATTCATCAAGGCGTGCAGATTGAGCTCTTGTTTGCAGGTAGCCTGACAGGACAAAGTGCCCAGCAGAGGGTGACTGTACGGAAATCCCTTTCCAGTTGGGGTTTTTTTCAAGAACCTGATTGATTTCGCGCCACACATATTCATCGATGACGATACCACTATCATCGAGATTCTTAATGTATTTCATGCCTTGGAGTGTATATAACAGTTGGTTTTTATCTGTGGCAGTGAGGACATGGCCCACTAAAAGAAGACGCCCCGTGCTCTTATTAAAGCTGTATTTGACGCCTGGTGCAAAGGGTCCAAGAGCTTCATCTAGGAATTTGGTGGGATCAACTTGTTCTTTAACTGCTACGGGTTCACTTTTAAATAGGGTGGAGGTGCCTATACCTACAATGACAAACAAACCTGTCAGTATTCCAATGAGGATAAATGCGCCTATGGTAGTGGTGGGATGAGTCGGAACTTTGGTTTCTTCTAGTTTTGTGGCCACAGGCACCGCTTCCTCACCTGAAACCTTATTTTCCTGAGTTGCAACAATAGAAGCAGCATCAATAGGTGATTGAGATAGCGATCTCTCTTCTTTTTGCAGTACTTTTACAATTGAAGGAAGAAGGGGAGAAATAATCGTTTGCATTTCACCTTCACGATCAAACAC
>JACDGH010000097.1 GCA_013815395.1 Parachlamydiaceae bacterium | reverse complement strand
TCAACATCAAATCCTTGACGCGCATGGTTAACTGACGTCCAATCTTTCCGGCAGGATGATTCATCGCAAATTCAGACAAACTGAATTTTTTATGCATCATTAAGGCGATTGCAAGCACATCGCCAAAAATCAATTGAATCACGGTAGAAGTCGTGGGCGCCAAATTAAAAGGGCAGAGCTCTTCTTCTAAAGGCAAAATCACTTTTAAATCACAGGCTTTGGCCAGTCGGCTTTCATGATTATTGACAATAGCAACAATTTTAACGCCTTTATTGCGCAGAAAAGGGATCATCTGCAGCAATTCATCGCTTTCACCACTTTTGCTAATCATAATGAAAATATCATCGCGGCTGACCATTCCAATATCACCATGCAAAGCGCTGGCAGCTGACATGTAACAGGCGCGCGATCCGGTTGAAGTCATGGTTAAAGAAATCTTCTCCGCCACCAATCCACTTTTACCAATACCTGTGAAGATAATTAACCCCTTGCACTCTTTAAGCAAGGCAAACAGTTGTTCAGCCGTCTCTAAATCCAGATTCTCGAAAAAATGATCAAGGGCGATTTTTTCTTTTTGCAAAAGTTCTTTAAGCATCATAGTCGTCTTTAACCTATATACAATTTTCTGCTTTGATTTTAATTCATGTAAAGCATTAGTCTCAAGTTTAGAATTCAAAATGGACAATATTTATCCGATTTTAGCTTATAATCGTTAATTCGACTTTATAAATTCATCATTACATGGAGACTTCTCATGGCATCTCGCACTATTCCTATTACAGTGGCTGAAGGCGATGGCATTGGACCGGAAATCATGCAAGCAACCTTAGAAATTTTAAAAGCTTCAGGAGCTCCTCTCGAATATAAACATGTTGAAATCGGCGAAAAAGTCTATTTGCGCGGCCAACCCTCCGGTATCGAACCATCCACTTGGGATATCATTAGAAACACTAAAGGATTTTTAAAAGCCCCTATTACTACACCACAGGGCGGTGGATTTAAAAGTTTAAATGTCACTATTCGCACCTCATTAGGTCTTTACGCTAATGTGCGCCCCTGTGTCTCTTATTATCCTTTCGTAGAAACGAAACATCCGGATATGGATGTGGTCATCATCCGTGAAAATGAAGAAGACTTATATACCGGCATTGAATATCGACAAACCCCAGAAACTGTACACGCTTTAAAGATCATCACTCGTCCCGGCTGTGAAAAAATCGTGCGCTATGCCTTTGAATATGCCAAAGCCAACGCTCGCAAAAAAGTGACTTGCTTTACCAAAGATAATATCCTCAAACTTTCCGATGGTTTGTTCCATAAAGTTTTTGATGAAATTGCGGCCGAGTATCCCGATATCCAGAATGAACATTGGATTGTAGACATCGGCGCGGCAAAATTAGCCGACACTCCCAATGCTTTTGATGTGATCGTGATGCCTAATCTCTATGGCGATATCCTTTCTGATGTTGCTGCCCAAATTGCCGGCTCGGTCGGATTAGCTGGCTCTGCCAACATAGGCGTCCATAGTGCCATGTTTGAAGCCATCCATGGTTCCGCACCGCGGCGCGCCGGACAAAATTTGGCCAATCCTTCAGGCCTTATTTTAGCATCTGTATTAATGTTAGTGCACATTGGCTTGCCGGAAGCTGCAGCCTTAATACATAATGCCTGGTTGTGTACATTGGAAGATGGCATTCACACTTACGATATTTTTAAAGCTAACATTAGCAAAGAAAAAGTGGGGACCAAGGAATTTGCACAAGCAGTGATCAAACGTCTAGGCAAAAACCCGCACACCTTTAAACAGGTGCATTATTCAACCCCAAAAAACCTTGCGCAAGCGCACTCTAGTAAGTATGTAGCCGACAATAAAAAAGAAACGGTGGGTGTGGATATCTTCATCGAATCCAAAGAAGATGTAGAACATATTCAAAAAAAGATAAGCTCATTAGGGGAGAGCGAATTAAAGCTCACCATGATTGCCAACCGAGGCGTTAAAGTGTGGCCTAACAAAATGCCCGAGACAGCTTGTGTGGACAGCTGGCGGTGTCGCTTTTTATCTGTTCAAAAAGGGCATCCCATCACGCATCAACAAATTGCCAAGTTGATCCAACAGTTGGCGGACCATAACATTCATTTTACGCATACTGAGCATCTATGCACATTCGATGGCAAGCCAGGCTACACTCTAGCCCAGGATGAGCAGTAAACAAGGATCTAAACATCGTTGCCTTCAACCTCAACTAATTCTTGATGATTGTATTTACGCCCATCCAATTCGCCTTCCTTGGCGGCAATATATAAGGCGCAAACACAATTGCCAAGCACATTTAATACAGTTGAGGGCATCTCTCTTAAGCGATCGATACCAGCTAATATTGCCATTCCCTCTAAAGGAAGCCCTAAAGCCCCAAAAACTAAAGAGAGCATGAGAAAGCCGGAACCTGGTACCCCTGCGGCTGCGATGGCTGAAATGGTAGATACTGCTACAAGGATTAGAATATTCATCCAGCTTAAATCAATCCCATAAGCCTGTGCCACAAACATGGCCGCCATGACTTGATATAAGGCGGCGCCATTCATATTTAAAGTAGTTCCTAGAGGTAAAATAAAATTGGAAATATTCTTTGAAACTCCCAAATTTCTCTGTAGGCAATGCATTGACACTGGTAAAGTGGCGGAACTGCTGCAAGTGGAAAAGGCTAACATAATGGCATCACCCATACCTTTGAAAAAGGGCAAAGGTGAGATTCTGGCCATAAACCATAAAATAGTACAAAAAACAAACAAAATATGAAATACACATGCCGCGTAATAAATCGACAGTAATTTAACCAGGGGTAAAAGCACAACAACGCCAAAAGATCCTGCTACCCAAGCCATGAGGGCAAAAACGCCGATCGGAGAAAATTCCATAACTATGGATGTCAACCGATACATCACATCCGCTAAAGATTCAAACACCTCAAGTAAGGCCCTACCTCGTTCCCCTGAATAATTGATTGCAATTCCTAAAAATAAGGAGAACACAATAACTTGTAGAATGTTTCCATTCACAATTGCAGCAATAGGATTGCTGGGGATTAAAGAAAGCATTATTTCGCTAAAACCAGGTGCTGAGAGGGCGTTAATAGGCTGAGCAGCTTGCAAGCTCATTCCCAAACCAGGCTTAAAAAAATGAGCAAAAGCTAAACCGATCATGATAGCAGCCAGGGTGGTCAACAAAAACATTCCAAAAGCTGTAAAACCCACGCGGCTGAGTCGCTTCGGATCATGTATATTTGTTACGCTTACCACAATCGAAGCCATGACCAGTGGCATAATAATCATGCTGATCAAATTCAGAAATAAATTACCAATAGGCTTAAAAAGCTCTGCTTTTGGACCTAAAGTAGCTCCTACAATAACTCCTAAGACTAAAGCTAATAGGATTTTCATCCAAAGTTTCATTGAGTCCTCCCTCTAGATTCAATTATGCAGACTCTCAAATTGCGCTCGCCTTCAATATAGCTTTAGCCCGATCAATAAATGTGCGCCACTCATTATTCCCTTCGATTACTTTCAAGCGCATTTTTATCCAAGCCACAGGAAGAACGACGCCTTTGATATCGACAAGTTTGACCCTATCCTTTTCTGTGCATAATATCATTTCAGCGCCTTTCTCTAAACATTCTTTCGCAAAAGCTTTTAACATCTCCGTTTCAAAGCTATCATGATCTGCTGTATATAGGGTTGAGACAATGGTAGCACCTAGCTGAGAGACAGTATTATGGAAATATTCCGGATGCGCGATGCCGCAGAAAATGCCTACTTTTATTCCCTGCAAATTAGAGATCAACATGCCTTCAAAGTCCAATACATCCACCACTTCCATACGTGTGCCAATCACTAAGGCCGCACTGTTGCGCTGCACTTCTACTTTCATGTCGGCAAAAGCATTTGCATCAGCCACATGATTGATAATAATCAGATCAGCGCGAGCAAGAGATTTGACTCCTTCGCGCAATAATCCTCGTGGAAGAAAATAGCCCTGTCCATAAAGATCCCCAGCATCCATCACCACAACTTCAAAATCGCGCGCCAAGCGGCGGTGCTGCATCCCATCATCTAATAAAATCACTTGAGCCCCGGCTTTAGCAGCCATATTCGAGGCTTTATGGCGATTTCTGCCCACAATAACAAAAGCTTTAGGAAGATTTTGGGACAATAAAAAAGATTCATCTCCGCAAAGAGCAGCCGATTGCATGGGCCCGTTCCCTTTGCTAAGCATCATTGGATCAGACAGTTTTTCTGCTGGAGAGCGATAGCCTCGTGACAAAACAGCTAGGGAAAAGTCATTATAAAATTCTTGCGCCAGCATCAAAGTTACCGGCGTCTTGCCTGTTCCTCCAACTACAATATTTCCCACGCTAATCACTACAGGCACAGGAGGATAATATCGGCAGACCCAGCCGCGATCAAAGATCCAATTGCGACAGGTAACTATAAATTGAAATGGCCAACTTAGCACATGGAGACCACCACGCAGCAGAGAAGCGAGCAACCCGTTCTTTTTGCCTTTGATCACGTCTAAAAAATAACTTTCCAAATGTCTAAGCATTTACTATAGAACCTTCTAAAAGGGCTATTTGAGGGAACAATTGATTTTCGACCATTTCAATAATGATATGGATAGCTGCCATGTGAGCCTCTTGTATCCGATCGGAAGTGCTAAAGCCTTCAATGAGCAATTCTGCATCGGCCACACCTTTCAACTTGCCGCCACCTTTCCCTAAAAAAGCAATGGTCCCTAATTCTAAGGCCTGCGCAGTTTCGAAAGCCTTGACGATATTGGCAGAATTGCCGCTGGTGGTCAAGCCCACAAAAATATCTCCCGGTTTACCAAAAGCTTCCACCCCGCGAGAAAAAATCGAATCGAATCCCAAATCATTGCCCACGCAAGTGATATGGCCGGGTTCGGACAAAGATATTACGGGCAGTGCGGGACGAATTGCGCGGAAGACTCCGGTTAACTCTTCAGCAAAATGAGCTCCATCACATAAGCTGCCCCCATTGCCAGCTACAATCACTTTATGTCCTTTCCGAAAGCATCTTGACAACATGGTAGCGGCTGTTTCCATAAATTGCAGGCCATGCGGCTGTTTTAACTGTGTAATAGCTTCTATAGCATCAGTGACTGATTTAATTAACATTTGTTTCATTTTAAACCTGTACTTAACGTTTATTTAATTTAATTATATTATATTAATTCCTCATATTTAACTACATTTTCTTAGACTTACCATAAGAACCCAGAATTAAGTTCAGGAAAAAAATGGGTTAAACAGTTACCATCTAGCCTGCGGCGGAAGAGAGCATAAAATAGCCTCTGGATTGCCTCCAGATTGAAATCCAAAACGGGTGCCTCTATCATATAAAAGATTGAATTCGACATAATGCGCGCGCATTTTTTGTTGAAATTCTTTTTCGCTTTCCGAATAAGGTTGATTCTTGCGCCGCAGATAAATAGGAAGAATTGATTCTAAAAAAAGATTTCCTACATTTTCCCAAAGGGCGACATCGCGTTCAAAATCACCTGTATTATAATGATCGAAGAAAATGCCGCCCACTCCCCTTTCCTTTTTCCAATGGGGAATATAAAAATACTCGCGTGCATTTTTGGAAAATTCGTTATAGAGGTGTTCTCCATGCGGATCGAGTGTTTTTTTTGCCACGCTGTGAAAATGCTCGGTGTCCTCAAGATAGGGAAAACCCATTGGTGTGAGATCATATCCTCCGCCAAACCAAACTTTCTCTTGAGTTTCGATATATCGAATATTCATGTGCACTGTTGGTGCATGAGGATTCCACATATGTGTGATAAGACTGATCCCTGTGGCAAAAAATGGCCCGCTCCCATCTTTAGTTGGAAACTCATCTCCGGACACTCCCGACCAATTGACAGCGGCTTTTTCGAATACTTCTCCGCGCAGGATGGAAATTTCACCCCCACCCCCAGAATGATGTTCCCAATGCTTTCTTTCAAATCGAGAGGTGGTCTCCATTTCTTCAAAATGGGAGATTATCTTATTACGCAAAGTTTTTAAAAATGATATTACAGATTCACGTCTTTGCATTGTCCTCTTCTTCCCCACCCGCTTCGCGCCAGTTTTCTTCTTCAGTACGTGCTACATGCACGCCAAAGTTAGCCACAATAGGCTGCACCAAACGCACAAAATCCCTGTATTTGATGCGAAGCATATCGGTATGTGTGCCTGCATTAAACGCGATTTCTTCATTTTCTTCCAGAATCTTATCAGCATAGACTTTTAAACCATAAGCTTCACCGAAAGGAGGCTCAGCGCCTACTTCACAATCTGTGAAAAGGGCCGACACTTCGGATTCTTCTGCCAAATGGACGTCACTAACTCCAAGAATGTCTTTTAGTTTGCCAAAATCGATGCGGTGCACTGCAGGCAATACACACATTACAAACTGTCCATCAGCGCAGACGATTACAGTTTTAATCACAATGCGACCTGGCAAATGCTGCGCGTCGGCAATTTCCTGAGCAGTAAAGGCGGGTTCGTGTTCAAGTAGCTGGTAGCTGACTTGTTTACTTTCTAGATAATCTTTCACTTTCATTGACAAGCCCATAAAAACCTCTTTAATAGCTAAATATCATATAAAATCTACAATATCAACTTTAGCAATTCTTCGCCAGGCACTGTTTTGATGAGCGAAGCTCCCTGAAGTGCTCGGATCTTCCGAGCACTTTAATTCAGCCAAAACACTCTAAGCTAAAATACAAGTTTCGCTACAAAGAATTTAATCGATATACATAAACTTTAGAATAATAGATGTCCCCAACTTCGCATACCCTGCTTGCCGGCCATCCAGGAACTGAAAATGTGTTGCTCACTACCCAGGCATCAGGGGGCAATTCAACTCTTAATTTATCTTTAAGTCGTCGCATGGCTCCAGGATAAAGATAGCATACTACTAAGCCGGCATCGCCCATCGCTACCTCAAAGAAATCCTTGCGAAGGATTTCTACATTAGGATAACCGCCCAATTTACGACGCATTCTTGAAAACCAATAGGGCAAGAGCGAGGTTTCATACCCCACAATTTGTCGTCCAGGATAATGCCTGGCTATAGGAAATAGCAGCGTTCCCCACCCCGATCCCAATTCGTAGACCTTTCCATTTACCATTTTTGGCAAGACAGATAATAGGCAGCACTTAGCCTTATGCGATGTGGGCATAGGCGATATTCCATTGCGCAGTGACCATAGAATTATCGAAACTAAAATAAATAAAATTAATGCTAAAAAAAAGGCAATAACTATCCAATTATACATTCTCAGCTACCCCTTTTGGTATACCTAAACGCATTCCAAAATCGGCTTTTTGGCAAAGAGAAATATCCAGATTTTCAAATTCGTTTAGGAGTATTTTCTTTCTTATTGTTTAATTCTCTTATCTATATATATAGTCTCGTTAGCAGTCAACAAAACACGAAAAGTCATTTTATGAATAACAATATCGATATCTACGGCCCCAAGCCCGTTGCATTAATTAACCAATTAATTGAAGCCGCCGGAGCTGATCCTGCCTCACTCGAGGGACAATTAGTCACTCAAATCTTTCAGACAGGCTTAAGGCTACTTGCAGAAGGTCACGATACTGGCCAGCTTAAAGTAATCACCCGCGCCATGAAAGAGATGCGCTATGCTTACGATATTTTTAATCGTTTTAAGGATAAACCATGCATCAGCATTTTCGGCTCAGCTCGCACACCTGAAACCCATCCCGATTATCTTGCGGCCCTCAATTTTAGCAGAGCTATGGCTGCCCGTGGTTGGATGTGCATGACTGGTGCCGCCAATGGCATTATGAAAGCTGGACTAGAAGGGCCAAAGATTGAATCCACCTTTGGACTATCAATACGCCTGCCTTTTGAAGTGGCTTCCAATACAGTCATCGAAGGGGATCCTAAACTCATGATCTTTCGCTACTTCTTCACTCGAAAACTCATGTTCATGAGCCATTCTAATGCCATGGCAGCCTTTCCCGGTGGCGTAGGGACTATGGACGAACTTTTTGAAGTATTAACGCTTATTCAAACCGGCAAATCCAATATCATCCCAATTGTATTGCTTGAAGGTGCGGATGGAACATATTGGCAAGCTTGGCGACAATATTTAAGCACTAATTTGCTTAATAATGGATGGATTAGCCCTGAAGATACGAGATTCTTTCATCACGCTGCCACAAATGAAGAGGCAGTGGAGCATATCCTTAAATTTTATTCTAGATATCACTCAAGCCGCTATGTTAAGGATTTACTTGTCATTCGCCTGTTAAGCCCTTTATCGCAAAAACAAATTGACACGCTCAATCTTAAATATAACCGCTTGATAGCCAGCGGAGCGATAGCGGCTTCGGAAAGTCTGCCTGAAGAAACCGAACATCAAGAGCTTTCTCGCATCGTCTTTCACCACACCCGAAAGGATTTTGGTTTATTGCGAATCATGATTGATGAAATCAACGACTTTTAAGAATGAATAATTTTAGTGGAACTTAAGGCCTGCAGTTGCCCTTCCAGGGCCTCCTTTAGCCTAAGTCCCCGATGCTTTTTCAATCTACACTTTAGCAAGCACACAAGTCTTTCATGCGTTGCCATAAGCTTGGATTAATGCTGAGTAATTGACTGAATTTTGAATACCGCTCATAAGCATGCTTAATTTTATCACCTTGCTTATCTTGTTTCGGGGGAGCATGCTTATTTTTGACTGCACGAATTAAAATGTTTTTTGGCGTATGCTCAAGATCAATAAATTCGAGCACCTGCACATCGTAACCGAGCATTGTCAATATTTCCGCACGT
>JACDGH010000096.1 GCA_013815395.1 Parachlamydiaceae bacterium | reverse complement strand
CAGCAGGGCTCTTTACCTTTTCTTTCATCATCTAATCAACGCAGCTCTTTCCGGACAAGAGAAGTTGCAGATTCTGCTCTTAGGCTCACAGGCGTAGCAACAATCGGGGTAGAGCCACTGATTTCATTAAAAGAAAAGCGAAAAATTTCCATTGACCCCCAAGCATCTTTCTCTAACAAAAAAACTCGCGCTCGCCCTGCTCAAGGTAAACGTAAAAAGACTTTCGACATAGAATCTTCTTCCTTAGAAAAAAAAATGACAACTTCTAGTACTTTTGCATTATCTTTATCTCAAGGAAAAAAACGAAAGAATACCGTTAATTCAGAATCATTAGTTCTCCAACCAAGAAACAAATCAAAACCACCGATCCTATCACTGAAAACTGAATTAGAGGGTAATCGGCTAAAAGAAAAAAGAAAAATTGTGCAAACTCATTTTAATAATGTAGGGAAACAACGTGATGAAGTTGTCGAAGAATTAGTGGATACTTTATCGTTACTGATTCTGAAATGTGATATGAATATTCAGAATCCTTTTAAGATTTCTGATCTAGCAAATTCTGCCTTGGGGCAATCTTCTGAGCAAAAAACAGTAGAGTCTAATGTTCCAAGAACTATCCAGGAAAAGCGTAAATTTTTTGGTCCCTTCTCAAAAGAAAACAAAGCCCCACCAAACGTGATGCCTTTCGGTGTTCAATCCACTTTAAGATAAGCAGCCCGCATAATAGAAATTCAAAATTCACATTAAGTCATATACACTTAATGTGTTCTTTGTGTAAATTGTATAATATTCTTCGCACATCTTAGCAAAAAAAGAAAAATTATTATAGTGGTAAGGAATAGCTTTTGTTTAAAGAGAGTGTCGAATATTGGAAAAGAATTTTTATCAAACAATGCAGGTAATCAATGCAAATTCAAAAAAATAACGCTGCTAATTCGGCGATCAAAGGTATCTACGCCTTACTGCTGGCAATATTTACTATTGCATTTTTATATCTCGGCCAGGACATTCTTATTCCATTGGCTCTGGCTGTATTGCTTTCTTTTTTTCTATCTCAGTTTGTAACGCGCCTTGAAAAGTATGTTGGACGAATTATTTCTGTCTTAATCATTGTATGCATGGTTTTTATAGGTATTAGCGCTACGACGTATATTATGTCTCAGCAATTGATCGAGCTTGCAGCCAAGTTGCCAGATTATAAAACTAATATTATAAAAAAACTACGTGCTTTGCATATTCCTCAAGGTGGAGTTTTAACGCGACTATCCAATACGATTGAGGATTTAAAAAAAGAGCTTCCTGGTCAAGAGCAACCCAAAAATCATGAAACAGGAGTTTTGACTCCTTCGGTGCAAGTTGTCGAAACAAAAAAAGATTTCACATCCATAGCCGAGTCTGTTTTTGGAACATTTTTTAGTGTGCTTGGAACGCTAGGTTTTGTGCTTTTACTTGTTGTTTTAATGTTAATAAACCGCGAAGATCTGCGCGGACGAATTATTCGACTTATAGGGCAGGGGCGCATTGGTCCCACAACTTTAGCTATGGACGATGCAAGTGCACGCATCTCTAGTTATTTGTTCATGCAGTTGGTAGTCAATGTTTCTTTTGGAGTTTTAGTTGGGATTGGTTTGTTTTTAATTGGGATCCCTAATGCAATTCTTTGGGGAGGCATGGCAATTGTGCTGCGTTTTATTCCCTATCTTGGTGTGTGGATTTCTTCTGCAGTTCCAATTATCCTCTCGCTTGCTGTTTCAGAGAGTTGGGCTCTTCCCGTTATTACGATCTGTCTTTTCCTAGGGCTGGAATTAGTTCTTTGTAATGGAGTAGAGCCCTGGCTTTATGGTTCTAGCACTGGGGTATCCCCTATGGCACTGATGGTTGCAGCGGTTTTTTGGACATGGATGTGGGGGCCTATTGGGCTTGTTCTTTCTACTGCCCTAACGGTGTGCCTTGTTGTCTTGGGGCATCACGTTGGTAAACTTGAATTTCTCAGTATATTGCTCAGTGACGAGGAACCGCTTAAACCCGATGAAGAGTGTTATAATAGACTTTTAGTAGATGATCAGAATGAAACCCTTAATCTTATTGAAAAATATTTGCAAACTCATACAAAAGTTGATTTGTACGATAACGTTCTCATTCCGGTAATCACAGCAAGTGAAACGGATCTTCGCCTGGGATCAATCGATGTAGAGCAGGGGCGAGAGTTACGGCAAAACATTTATGAAATTGTTGAAGATTTATCCTATTTGCCGCTGGATGTAAAGGAAGAATCTTCCGAAGAAGCTCAATCTACCCCTATTCCTCCAATATCTAAAAAGTATCATGCACTTTGCTTGCCAGTTAGAGCAGAACGCGATGAGCTTGCTGGCGCTATGCTTACACAATTGTTAGGACAACAATCTATTGAGGCCGAGAATGTGCCCATAAAACTCAATACAGAAGAGCTGATCACTTTTGTTCAAAAGTGTGAACCTGGTGTAATTTTTATTTCTGTGGTTTCTCCCTCTACAGTTATCCACGCTAGGTATCTTGCTCAAAAAATACGACAAAAAATTTCTAAGTTGAAAATTTATGTAGGTATATGGGGAACAAAAGTCTCTTCGGACGCGGTTAATAAACTTCATTCCGCTGGAGTCGATCAGGTAGTTTATTCACTAGAAGAAGCTGTAGGCTTGATGGGGACAAAAAAGCAAATAGGTGTTGAGGATGATATTGAGTAGATCCTCGGAAGGGCAACTGCAGGCCTGGGTGTTTGAAGAAAGTCTTTCTGAGCACTTCCTTGAAAATGAGTAGAACACTATTGTTTTTTCAAAATGTTTTTGCTGAATAAACACAAATATTAAATTAGCATTGACTCAATGCTAATTTAATATTTTTTGTTTTATGCGTTTAGGTATACATTAGGTAAGGTATAGCTATAGTGGCTGCTAAACTTGCAGTAGCTACGATACCATGCTTGAACTTAGGGAGAAGCCGATGTGCATCTGCAGCTTTCGTAAAATTAGAAGAAGCATAATAAAAACTCGTTCCCATTGCCACTGCAGTTGCTCCCAAAAGCGCCGTTGTATAAATCGTGCTTGGATCTGCGATAATACCTTCCATAACAGGCATAGCATAACCTAAAGCTTGTGAAGTGACATTGAACCCCATGTCAATTCCTTGATTCACGCCACCTGCAAGAAGTCTTGCCGCCATGTGCATACTAGGGTTAGATGGCTGATATCCAAAAGTATTGCTGATTGTTCCCCAAGCGTAAAGAGCTGTGCCTGTCAAAGCAACAGTACTAATTGCCGCGTTGCTTAATCCTTTACAAAAATGACCAGAGGCCACACCTAGCGCTTCGGCAAGTCCCATTTTTTCTTTTGGTCGTATATCTGATATTTTTTTTCCAGTCAAAGAACCAGCTACTACATGTACTGCATTACTAAAGTGTGTAGCACCACTTGCTATTTTAACAGCTTCTTTAACACATCCTTTACCGCCTAAATTCCATAAATTTAGTGTAGTATTTGAAAAAGCTGAAGTAAAACGTCCAACCGCACGAGCTGTTTTTTTTGTTACTTCAATGGCAGGATCTAATGTATTTACATAGAGCTTAGCCACTTTATAGGCCGTTAAAGGATTATTATTTTGATTTGCTGCTTTTGGTGGATATAATGGCGGTGCACTAGGTTCTCTAATTTCTCTATTGTAAAGATCCATCATTGGATATAATGGCGGTGCACTAGGTTCTCTAATTTCTCTATTGTAAAGATCCATCGTTGGATAAAAAGGTGGTGCACTAGGCTCAAGGATTTGTCTTTTATAGAGATCAGGCACCTCGGTTGTGTTACCATTGACTAAAAATCTGTTAACAACATTATAAACAGATTTGGGCTTTAGAATTTTAGGTATGCTTTCTTCTGTCATATTAGATAATAAAAAGGGATCATCAAAATATTTTGATTGTATTGTACTCATTTATTACTCCTTGGGTAGTTTTTTTCATTATGAGCTTTATTATAAAAAATATTTGTTAAATTAAAATAAAGATTTTATTAATAATAATTAATATTTGTATAATTAGCAGTTCCAAATATGAATTTTTGATACAGCTCAAAAGAAAGAAATTTAATTGGTAATTTAAGTCTCGCCCTGCTTACTACAAAAGCTTTTTCATTTTAGAATATTCAAATCTTTCTCCAACACCGCTCCCACTCCCTGATAAACTGGTATTTTAATCGGCGGCAGATTACCATCATTCATCACCTAATATTAAATGGAGAATGACATATGGCTGTGGATCGTTGCACTGTTGACAAGGAAGACCAATGGAATGTGGAAGCACTTTTTGCAAATATGGATTCGTGGGATAAAGCGTTTGCTAAGGCCTCACCTTCAATGGAAAAACCACGCTGGCCAATCCTTAACAATTTTAAAGGAAAGCTTGGCGCAAATGCTCAAAGTTTGAAAGATGCGCTCGATGTGCAATTTTCACTTTCGCGAGAGATATCTACCCTATATACCTATGCACACTTGAGACATGATGAAGACATCGCAAATGACCTTCATAAAACAGCTTATAATAAAATTTTAGCTCTTTATCACGATTTTGCCGAAGAATCGTCTTGGCTAGAGCCTGAATTATTGGCTTTGGATGAAACGACGATTAATGAATTTTTAAAAGATCCTCTTCTCGCAGACTATTGCTTTCATCTTGAGAAAATCATTCGCATAAAAAAACATATGTTATCTCCGCAAGGCGAAGAGCTTTTGGCGATGGCTGCCAAAGCTATACAAACACCGAGCAAAGCTTTTAGTGCAATCAATGATGCTGATTTTAAATTTGGGACTATCCAGGATAGTTCCGGAAAGGAAAAAGAGCTAACGCATGGCTTGTACGGGTTGTATTTGCGCGATAAAGATCGCAAATTACGCGAAAATGCATTTAAGAAATTACAGGGGAAATATCTTTCCTATGAAAATACTTTGTGTGAGCTTCTTAATGGACAAATTCAAGCCCATGTGTTTAATGCCAAAGCCCGGAATTATTCTTCATGTCTAGAAGCAGCTTTGCATCCAAAAAATATCGATACGCAAGTGTATTATGCTTTGATAAAAGCAGTGAATGATAATATCGGTCATTTACACTCCTATGTGCAGCTGCGTGAAAAGATCATGGGTGTAGGACAACTGCATCTTTACGATATGTACGTGCCCTTGATGTCTGCCGTCGATATCCGCTTGTCTTATAAAGAAGCTGAAGAAATTGTGATTGAGTCCGTAGCTCCTTTGGGCGCGGAATATCAAGATTTACTGAAAAAAGGTTTTAAAGAGCAGCGTTGGGTCGATCGTTATGAAAACAGTAATAAACGCTCTGGAGCTTATTCAAGCGGCTGCTATGATAGTATGCCCTATATTTTAATGAACTATAAAGGAATTTTAAGAGACGTCTTTACGCTTGCACATGAAGCCGGGCATAGTATGCACAGCCTAATGAGCCATAAGCATCAACCTTATCAGTATGGCGATTATCCGATTTTCCTGGCGGAAGTGGCTTCTACCTTTAATGAAGATTTATTAATGCGCTTGATGCTTGAAAGAGCTAAAGGTAAAGAAGAACGTATCTTCTTAATTAATGAAAAAATTGAAGATATTCGCGGTACGTTGTTTCGTCAAACCATGTTTGCTGAATTTGAGCTTTTGATCCATGAATTTGCTGAAAAAAATATCCCCCTAACACCAAAATTATTAAAAGATGAATACGATAAGCTAAATCGTCGCTACTTTGGAAACATCGTCATTGATGATGAAGCAGCAATCGAATGGGCTAGAATTCCTCATTTTTATTACAATTTTTACGTCTTTCAATATGCCACGGGAATCAGCGCTGCTTTGGCTCTTTCAGAAAGAGTGAGTAATGGTGGCGAGAAAGAACGTGATGAGTATCTCTCATTCTTAAAAGCAGGATGTAGTCGCTATCCCATTGATATTCTTCAATCAGCGGGTGTAAATATGCGTAGCCCCGAACCGGTTGCCGCGGCGATTGCTAAATTTGGCGCTTTAGTAACCCAATTGAATAATGAACTTCTATCCTAATGCAACAAGAAGCATGACAAGGAATTGTGAACATTTTAGCACTTTAAATAGTGGATTGCTAAATTTGTGTTGCGAAAAATTTCACGTATGGCTATCGTTTAAGAAAATTAACACAAACAAGGAGACATAAAGTATGGCTCAAACACAACAACTAAGTCCATCTCAACAAAAAACAAATAATTCCAACAATCCATTAACATTCCGTCCTTTGGGAAATCGCGTTCTGGTGCGACGACTCGCTGCCGAAGAAAAAAAGGGGGGGATAATCCTTCCCGATGCGGCCAAGAAAAAGCAAGAGCAAGCAGAAATTATCGCTGCCGGTGCCGGTGTTAAGGATAAAAGCGGACAACTGATCCCTCTTTCAGTAAAAGTTGGTGATGTCGTGTTGATGGAAAAGTATTCTGGCCAAGAAATCACTCTGAATGATCAAGAGTACGTTATTGTACGTGCTGACGACTTAATCGCAATTATTGAAAAGTAAGCATATATTTAGGAGATAAAAACAATTATGGCTGCAAAAAATATTATTTTTAAAGAAGAAGCCCGTCAAAAGATTTTAAAAGGTGTTCGTACACTTGCCGATGCCGTTAAAGTCACTCTTGGTCCAAAAGGCCGTAACGTCATTATCGATAAATCCTATGGAACACCGCATATAACTAAAGACGGTGTTACTGTTGCTAAAGAAATTGAGCTAGAAGATAAGTATGAAAATATGGGCGCTCAAATGGTGAAAGAAGTTGCAAGTAAAACTGCTGATAAAGCAGGCGATGGCACCACGACAGCAACAGTATTAGCAGAAGCAATCTATAGTGAAGGCTTGCGCAACGTAGCAGCCGGTGCCAACCCACTTGATCTTAAGCGCGGCTTGGAAAAAGCTGTTAAAGTTGTGGTTAAAGAGCTTGAAAAATTGACTAAAAAAATTAAAGATAAGAATGAGATTGAGCAAGTAGCCACAATTTCTGCGAATAATGATAAAGAAATTGGTAAGATTATTGCCGATGCAATGGATCGCGTGGGTAAAGATGGGACGATTACAGTGGAAGAAGCTAAAGGTTTTGAAACAACTTTAGAAGTCGTTGAAGGCATGAACTTTGATCGTGGCTATTTATCCGCCTACTTCATGACAAATCCGGAAACACAAGAATGCATCTTCGAAGACGCCTTTATTCTCATATTCGAGAAAAAAATCTCAGCTGTTAAGGATTTAATTCCTTTACTGCAGGCTGTTGCTGAAACCGGGAAACCATTGTTGATAATTGCTGAAGATGTTGAAGGGGAAGCTCTTGCAACGCTTGTGGTCAATCGCTTAAGAGCTGGTCTAAAAGTTTGCGCTGTGAAGGCCCCAGGCTTTGGCGATCGCCGTAAAGCATTACTTGAAGATATTGCTGTGATCACAAGTGGACAAGTCATTAGTGAAGAACTTGGACATAAGCTTGAGCAAGTCACTATTGATATGCTTGGAAAAGTAAAAAAAGCAGTTATTCGTAAAGATGATACGACTATAGTAGAAGGCGCTGGCAAAAAGGAAGATATTCAAAAACGTCTTTCACAAATTAAACGTCAAATTGAAGAAACAGATTCCGATTACGATCGTGAAAAGCTGCAGGAACGTTTGGCTAAAATGTCAGGTGGCGTTGGTGTTATTCGTGTAGGTGCAGCAACTGAAGTTGAGATGAAAGAAAAGAAAGACCGCGTCGATGATGCCCAACATGCAACAGCTGCGGCTGTTGAAGAAGGGATCTTGCCTGGTGGCGGAGTAGCGTTTATTCGTTGCATTCCAGCTGTTAATAAGCTTGCAGATAGTTTGGAAGGGGATGAAAGAACAGGTGCACGCATTCTTGCTAAAGCCTTAAGTTCTCCACTTCGCCAAATTGTTGAAAATGCTGGTCTTGAAGGCGTTATCATTCTGCAGCAAGTTGAGAAGCTACCAGAAAGTCATGGCTACAATGCTTTGACTGATGAGTATGTAGATATGATTCAAGCAGGAATTCTCGATCCTAAAAAAGTTGCTCGATGTGCGTTGGAAAATGCGGCTTCTATCGCCGGTATGCTCTGGACTACTGAAGCTATTGTAGCAGAAATCCCTAATGAAAAGAATGCTCCTGCGATGGCTGGCGGCGGTATGGATTACTAACATCCACTCCTGCAAGGCATAACTCAAACGACAAGGGACTCTCTAAAATAGAGTCCCTTTTTTTTTCAAAATTCGAGTTCGTCTTTTTTAGAATAAATCTTTGATGACGAAAATGTTCAGGGAGCTTAAAGTAAAGTTTCTGGCTAAATATGCAACCAAAGAGATACTTCATGCTTTCGGAACTTATCCAGCTTTCTTTTGATAAGATTATGCAGACACGTGCTTATACGGTAGTTGTGCTTGGGGCTATAGATAAGCGATTTGCCATTTATACAGATCCAAGTATTGGGCGGATGTTGCAAATGTATTTAACTGGGGTAGAGAAGCCTCGTCCGCTGACGCATGATTTAATCGATCTGATTTTTAAAGGCTTAAATGTGCGCATTCGACAGGTAGTGATTAATGATTTGCAAGAGACCACTTATTTTGCCCGTCTGTTTCTTGAGCAGTATAATGGTGATATCAGGCATATCATTGAAATTGATGCGCGTCCAAGTGATTGTATTACATTAGCCCTAATGAATAATGTGCCAGTGTACTGCACTCGTGATGTGCTTGAAAGAAGCGTTCCTATTGACGAATAATCCAGTACCCTTTCCATTTAGTTTTGATAGGTTGGGCTAGCGTGAAAGCCTCGCGGTTGAAAGATCGCAAAAGGGGTAGTAT
>JACDGH010000095.1 GCA_013815395.1 Parachlamydiaceae bacterium | reverse complement strand
AGATTAGGGTCTGCTCCATTAATTATTAAAGAGGCTATCATGGAGCAACTTGCAATTATCGATTTGTCTTGATTAATGGCCAAGATGAGAGGAGATAACTTGATGGGAAGAAGGGCATTAAGATTGGCACCCAGCGGTGCAAAAATTTCAAGACTCGAACAATTTTGCTCGAGTATTGCTTTTTGCATCAGTTCGCCTGCAGTTTTAATCTCTTTTGGCGCGCTACTATTTAATAAAGCTCTATATTCATGATATTTAGTGATTTTGCCTTTCATCTTTCGTATTAAAATATAAATTTTTGGGAATGATGTTGGCGCTAATCTTTTAATATTTTTACTTATACTTTTCCAAATATTTTTTTCTTCCGGATTTAATACGATATTTAGAGCTATAGCATTAGTGTTTTTTTGTAAATTTGTAATTACAATATTGATAATTTCATTTAATTTATCTTTTTCTAGTGGTCTTTGGCTTGCTGCATCTTCCAGAAGATGACTAATGTGATTTACATTAAAAGTACCACCATTAGATTTAAGAATATTCATATTATTAACCATTTAAATTTTAAAATATAATTTATTATACATTGGCTTATATTTAAATTCAAGATGTTATAGATTAACATCTAAAAGTAATTCCTTTTAATAATTTTTATTATCAGTAATTTACAAGTTAAAGGATTTAAAAAATTTGTAGTCGAATTTACAAATTTTAAGCTAAATAGAACTCTTATTTTGTCTCTTCTCAGCTTAACGTCTCCGTGTTTTTACCCGCCTCTAGGTTTCCCTTACTCTCTTAAATGTATAAAGGCAGGGAGAGACGCCTAGCTACCATGTTAGGCAACTTTAATCACTGGGCATGGAAAATAGGATGGAATCGTTCCTGCCTAGACAAATATACTCAAAAACTTTATGTTTATTTAAAAGAAATGACCGCGAGTATCATTTCCAAATAGATTAATCATGTAGAAATGGATAAGCCTTCTTATGAAAGTTTTGCACTTGCCAACAGACATAGGAGGAAATTCGTGGGGATTATCACGCGGTGAGCGTTCTTTAGGTTTATTTAGTGAAGTATTGACTTTAAGCCCTTCCAAAATAGGCTATCCCTCCGACATACAGCTTTACGATGAAGCAACATCTCCATCACGCTATTTTAAACTATTTAAACGCGTGTGCGCTTTTTTCAAAATTAGAAACAAATATGACGTTTTTCACTTCAATTTTGGTATGTCACTTATTCATTTGCTGCAACACCCTGCCCTCTACCATTTCGATCTCCCTTTCTATCCTAAATCATCGAAACTATTTGTCACATATAATGGTTGTGATGCCCGGCAGAAATATCCCACTATGGAACGATGCAAAATTGCCGCCTGCCACAATAAAGAGTGTTATGGGGGAATGTGTAATTCAGGCAAAAAAGATATCGAAAGGCAGTTAAGTATTAAAAAAATGGCCCGTTATGTCAAACATGTCTGGGCAATCACTCCAGATCTTTTGCACTATCTTCCTCAGGATAAAGCCTCTTTCCTCCCTTGTGCTGTTAGCCGATTTAGCAGTGAACGATTTATTCCAAAATTGCAAAAAAAATTAAAAATTGTTCATGCACCGACAAATCAAGCCGCCAAAGGGTCCAGTTTTATATTGGCCGCCCTTAATAAACTCCAGCTTAAGTATCCCGATAGCTTAGAAATATGTTTAATCCAAAATCTGCCTTTCAATCAAGCCGTGGAATTATATAAACAAGCTGACTTAGTCATCGATCAGATTGTAATTGGTTGGTATGGGGCCTTTGCCGTCGAAACCATGTTAATGGGCAAACCAGTTATCGCAAGAATTGCCATAGAAGATCTGAAATTTGTTCCTCCTCAAATGGCAAATGAGTTATTGCAAACAATTATTCATGCTGACCCCTATAACATTTACGATGTGCTCGAACGCTGCTTGCACGACCGCACCTTTTTAAAACTAAGAGCAGAAGCTTCTATAGGCTTTGCAAATAAATGGCATCATCCTGAATATCTAGCTGGATTGACAAAAGAAAAATATGAGGGATTATGACGAATGGAACTAATGATTCAAGCGCTATCATTAAAAATAGCGCGGAAAAATTCATTCAGGCCGGAAAAGAGATAGCCAAAGTCATCGTCGGTCAAAAAGAGATGATCGATCGTTTATTCATCGCTCTTTTGACCGATGGCCATGTTCTTTTGGAGGGACTACCAGGCCTTGCCAAAACGTTGGCAGTAAATACTTTGGCAAAGGTGGTACAATGTGATTTTAAACGCATTCAATTTACCCCAGACCTCCTTCCAGCTGATCTCATTGGCACGTCTATTTATAACCCTAAGGATGGTACTTTTAGCATCAATAAAGGGCCCATCTTCACAAATATCCTATTGGCCGATGAAATCAACCGGGCACCGGCTAAAGTGCAATCCGCCTTGCTTGAAGTCATGCAAGAAAGACAAGTGACGATTGCCGGCACCACATTTTCTGCCGGTTCCCCTTATTTAGTCTTAGCAACTCAAAATCCCATCGAACACGAAGGTACTTATCCTCTTCCAGAAGCGCAAACAGATCGCTTTATGATGAAAATATTGCTCCGTTATTCTTCTCAAATTGAAGAAAAAGAAATATTGAACCGAATGGGAACCCTTATCGCTCCTCCTTCGGTGCACCCCATTCTCACTGGACAAGACATTTTAGATAGCCGTAAAATAGTCAATGACGTTTATGTCGATGATAAAATCATCGATTATATTCTCAACATTATCTTTGCAACACGCCATCCAAAAGATTTTCAGGTTAAAATTGATGGATTATTGATGTATGGAGCTTCTCCGCGTGCAACGATCGCTTTAAAACTGGCCGCACAAGCACATGCGTTCCTCTCAGGGCGTAATTTTGTAACTCCCCAGGATATTAAGCTTCTCGCGCCTGACATCTTAAGACATCGTTTAAGACGCAGCTATGAAGCAGAAGCTGAAGATGTCTCTCCGGATGAAATTATTCTGGCTATTTTATCAACTTTACCCGTCCCTTAACCTAAGGGGTCGTTATGGTTGATATTACTACTGAATTATTTAAAAAAATCCGCAGGATCCAATTTCAAACCACTCATCTCGCCAACGATGTTTTGGCAGGCGCCTACCTTTCAGCCTTTAAAGGCAAGGGCATGGAATTTGAGGATGTGCGTGAATATCAGCCGGGTGATGATATCCGTACTATCGACTGGAATGTCACGGCTCGTATGCAAAAGCCTTTCATTAAGCGTTTTCAAGAAGAAAGGGAATTAACTTTAACTCTTGTTGTCGACATATCCGCTTCTAACCGTTATGGCACAAAAAGTTGTTTAAAAAATGAATTGATTGCAGAAGTTGCTGGAGTGTTGGCCTTTTCGGCAATTAAAAATAATGACAAAGTCTCTCTTCTACTATTTTCCGATAAAGTGGAAAAATATCTGCCTCCAAAGAAAGGGACGCGACATGTTTTAAGGGTTATTCGCGAACTTCTAGCTTTTAAGCCCCAGCAACAAGGAACTAACATTTCAGAAGCTTTAAAATATCTTGGAAAGGTTCAGCAGCGGGCCAGCATCTGTTTCCTCATTTCAGATTTTATTTGTCCCGATTTTTCCCGTGAAATGGCCGTAGTGGCGCAGCGACATGACCTCATTTCTATTGCGATCATTGATCCTAGTGAAAAAGAGTTACCGAAAATGAATTTAGTCAATTTTGTCGATCTTGAAACGGGACAAACTTGCTTAATCGATACTTCTGATGTCAGCACTCAAGAAAAGCTTAAAAAGTCTAGGGAGCAACGCCTTGCTTTTGTAGAAGACCTGATGAAGCATGTCAAAGCATCCCTGATTACCCTCTATACCGATCGACCCTATTTGCATGAACTACGCAAATTTTTTAAAATCCGCGCAAAGAGGCGTTTATGAGAACATTGATCTGCCTCATCCTTTTGCTCTCTGCTTTTCGGTGCCAAGCTGAAACTAAAACTCTTCCAAAAACAGATCAATCAATTTTATGGAAAGGGAAGGCTCCCGGCGGATTTACAGCTTCGATGACCGCATTTTCTAATCATCTTACTCTCGGTCAACCTTTAGTGCTTCATTTGATTTTGACTTTCCCTGAAACACATGAGCCTCAATGGAAAACAATAATTTCGGGCTTGCTGGCCTACGATGGCTTCGGTGTGCCTCCTTTTACACTTGTGGATCAAAAGTTAGAGCCTAAGGCTTCAGTTATAAACTCCAAAACGCTGTCACAAGAACTTATAGTGACTTTATCTCCCCAAATTCCCGGTAGCTATTATCTAACCTTTTATGAACTTATTTTTATTCCAATATCTGAATTAAACAGGAAAATGGTTAAAATTGTCAGCGGAGTTGTTCCCATTGAAGTAATTAAAGACACCTCGGATTTTACCCCAGCTTTAATTATAGCTCCTCCTATGCCACTTTCAGAAGAACTGCCCATAACAATTTCCACATCAAATCGTCGGGCATTCCTTGCTAATGAACATCTTATAAATCAGGCTACCGTCGATAATATCAATACATTGCAGAGCAAAGCCATCCCTTGGCAAATTTTTGCTGCATTTATCACTCTCCTTGTTCTGTTCATGATCATTAAATTTCCAGCTTTAAACTAAATATTATGGTTCTTGGGAAGAATTAGGGGTGGGATTTCTTTTACTTAAATGAAGCAAATTTATTTGTTCTGGCAAATGCCTTTTATGTTATAATTAAGTTTTGAACAAAAGAGAGAAGTCCTTTGGAAACTGATGATATTAATACTATTTTACACGACAAAAATCTTCCCTTAGATGATTCTTCTTTTTATACTGAAGCTTTTACTCTTGCTTGTTTGGAACGACGCAAGCATTTCTTGCGTGAAGCAGACAATTTTAAACGCACTTGTGTTGAAGAATATGAGGAATTGTCGCGACGCCTTGACATCACCAAAATTCAAGAAAGCTGTGCCGTGCGTAATGTGTTAAGAACAAGGCGATTAGCCAATCTATTAATTAATGACAGTGGCGAATTAAATCTTGCAGTACTCCCCAAACTTATTGAATTATTAAAACAAAGTCTTTATTCGATTGGTCCTAATCGACAATACGATGCCAAGCGACAAGAGCACTTGCTGCAAGTTGTGACCTTATTGCATGAAAGTAAAGACTTACAGAGAGCTCTTAAGGTCATTGACAAACCTGTCTCACATAAATATGCCGAACAAATCATTCGCGATACTCTTCACATAGCTGCAAACGTGCCCTTGACAGATGCCCACACGCGCCGTGCAGTACTATCAGCATGGATGTGTCTTCTAAGGCAGAATGTCGGTTCCTGTTTTGCCACAGCTCCTGCAATTATCATTCATGATGAACAGCCAATCATGTTTTTTAAAGACATTTCTGAATTACTAAGCACAGGTCGCCTTAAACGCACTTATGGAGGAATTGAATATTCCGTGCCTCTGAGCAGCAGTTGGGGAGCTGGCGATTTAAAAAAACCTTTCATTTTATATTTAGGTGAAGAATTTGAACAGAGTCGTTTATGGTTATCACCCGGATTAGAAGCGGCCTTCCTAGCTGTTGGATTATTAGACCCAGATGCCGAATTCGAAGCAAATTTAAATAAAGTAAAATCACTCTTGCTTGAATTACTTTCCTCTTTTCCAAAAAAACAATCTCACGCCATCATCACATCGGAAGAAATTATTCGAAAAGTACTCCTCAAACAATTAGGGATTACAGAACATGATGTGGAAGATTTTATAAATCGACCTAGAGGTATGATTCAAGGCGGATTGATGATGCAAGTGATCCCTGCAGGCTCTGCTCTTAAAAGCAAAGGCAAAGGTGAGCTTAGCGCAACTTTTCTTTCCCAATTTTTAATTGCCTGTAATGCCTTCAAAGCCTTGGCCGATAATGCCCTACTTAAAGCCTGGGAGTTTACGGTCGCTTCTTTTGCAGAGACAAAATCTCAATTTACACGTTGGAATTTGTATGCCAGCTTAGGGTTAGGACCAGAGGAAGCTGGGGGCATTGGTGCTAACATTTATGAGATCATAAAAAATAAAGTCGAGTTTTTTAATCAACGTGTGCAAGAAGTTCAATATGAATACGAAATAGTTTATTCTCAACTAAAAACCATGGAAACTCGTCTTAGAAGTGCTTCCAGCGAGCAGGAAGCCCAGTGGATAAAAATGGAGTATCAGAGCAAAAGAAATGAGTTTAGCACTTTAGAGGATATGCGCAACGATGTGCATTATAAAGCCCAACGTTTTGCCAATTTATTTAATGAGCTTATCGAACAATATGACCTTCTCTTTCCAAAATATTTCCAAGAAGTTTACGATGCCGACATGCACGATGTCACCGCAGGACCTTATGATGACAGCCCGGCAGGTTTTCGATTACTTTATAAATATGGTAGAAGCAATACTTCTCAATGGACTCATATTAGAACACCAAATGAGTTTATTGAAGACTTAGCCACTTTTTTTACTGCCACCGAAACAGAAATTGTTTCCACTCCCTCTTTTGAAGGCATGCAGTCAGAGCTCTCTGATATTATCACTTCTATAGTGACGCATGTGCGTACTAAAGAATTTCTCGAAACTGCCTTTCATCGTATGGCTGTAGCGCATCAAATGCCTATCATAAAAGATCCTTTAGAGCATTTGGACAAAATTGAGAAAAAACCTTGGGCCTACACTTCTGGGGGCACGATGGGAACACTGGTCAGTTGCTATTACCGCCGCGAACAGAAGCCCACAGAGGTATCTAAGTGGGTGGAGAGTCCTATAGAACTTCTTGTCTTTTTAGTGGATTCCTTAAAACAAATGCCACCTAAACTTATGGAACCCTATTTGACAGATCCAAAAAAATCGATGTTGATACATTCACCAACCCACGCCTTTCTTCTAAAACCCGGCACTAAATGTTTTAAAAAAGCTTGGCAAACCGATGCTTTCACCTATACATGGGTAAGGGACAATATTGCGGCCCCTCAGCAAAAAATGATTGACACTCTTTGGCTTGATGAGGAAATGATGCATTTCTTAATTGAACATCTTGCCCAATTTGTTTCGGCTGATTTTCGCCATTACTTCAAAAAGGTTTTTAATAATATCTATGGAAATATGCGTCCCCCTGAATTTCGCGATTACCTACTCAATGGCATGCAAAAAGAAAGAGGATTGCGACAAGCAGGTGGCGGTATTCTGTCTGCCGACGATATCGATAGTGCCTTGTATTCTTTGCTCCCCCTATTTCCTCGTTCTTCTTTAAGAGACACCCTTAAGCAGCTATATAAGGCAATTCCATCTATTGATACAAATTTTCGCAAGCGCTTGACGTCTCTCTATGATTCGATTGTTGTCACTTATTCCATGCAATCGATCATTAGCGCAAAGACTTTACAAGACATTGCAAAGGCCTTGATTGCACTTGCTACCGAAAAAACCTCTTTTGAGGTTGATTATCATGCCATCATTAGCCATACAGCTCAAAAAATGGGATTAGCTATGCCAGCTCCAATCATTTTTGCTGATTCAAATTGGGTGAAAGAGGAATTTGGCTTAGTGGTAAATCCAGGTTCAGGACGTTTTGAATTGTGGCGCATCGACCCCACAGGCTCTTTAGGTGCTCCTATGTCCAATTGGGAACAATGGGTCAATGGTTCTCGTCCAGATATCCCCTGGGGAATTTATACTCGGCCCTATGAGTATGCTTAGGAATTATGAAACAATAATCCATTAATCGCCTTGTTTTTTAAGCAATTGATCTTCTTGTTTTAAGAGATTGTTTTTGAATTACTTGGATACTTGCAGGCCATCCCTAATGCCATCAAAAGGCAAGGGGAAACGTTATTATCCCCTGATTAGGGCATATTTGTACCCACATCTTTCTTTTTTTGATCCCCGTTTTTTATATCGCCTCCGCCGGGGTTCAGATACATTGTGGGCATGTACCCACAATGTATCTGAGCCCCGGCACTCGTGATTCGCGTAAATTTTTTAGTCAAAAAAAAGATCGCCCCAGATTAACCACCCTAGTATCACCCTGCTTCTTCCCACAAATCATCATGATGAAACGCTTAGGGGATTTTTTCTTATATTAATTTGTCTAGGGCGAAACACTTTTACAAATCTTTTTCAGAGCTTTATCGACGAGGCGGCCAGGAACGTCAGTTAATTAAGTAAAAAAATTTAAGCGGCTTTTTGTGATTTTCGCCTCCTTGATATGCGGAAAGCAGGGTTAGACGCCCTGAATACCTTGTTTGAGGCTATTTTATTTTAGGCGATCTTTTTTTGAATAATAAAATTACGCGAATCTCGAGCGGCGGGGCGAATTAATATCTGCCACTGGCTTGAAATCGAAATTTCAACCCGAGTCTGGCATAACCTGAATATTTTGTTATCAAATCCCCACGGTTTGCGTCTCCAGCGCTGCACGCGTGGGCTAGCATTGTACAGTTCCTCCGGAACAAAAAATTACCAACATATGATCTACCTTAATTGTAGTGTGGTAATCGTATTTTATCCATTAATAGCACTTTCTCAAAATTACGTTTTCTATTCTGCTCACCTCTTCTAAGATTGGGGTCTCTAGCTAGTGGATGAATCCCTTCTATCATAGTCCCTTTGCACTTGGGATGGTATTAAGATTTTTGTGATCTTGTACAATGCTTAAAGCCTCATTATAAGATTCGCTATGAATAGTAGTAAGTAAATCAATATTTGGATCATATGTGCTATAGTGTATAATTCCTTTACATAGAAAAACCAACGAAACATAACCTTCTTCAATAAAATTTCCATTTTTTGGTTCTTGGGAAGAATTGGGGGCGGAAGTGAAATTAAAAGGTTTACACAGAAAATGGACTTGATGGGTATTAAAGCATTGGATAAGACGATGAACATTTCGTAAAGACTCTATACGGCCTGCCCATTTC
>JACDGH010000094.1 GCA_013815395.1 Parachlamydiaceae bacterium | reverse complement strand
CGCTGAGGATGCCGTTATGGTTGGGACGTTTTTCGATACCCAAATAACGTCCTATACCATTATTAAAATGCACCACCATTTCGCCGGCGGCCAGATCATATGTTTCAATGGGCGTAGTGTGATAGGTACTGCGTTGCTTTTGGCGACGGATTTTATACCGTTTAGTGATCTCGGCCAAAGGTAAAATCATTAAATTGATATCATTAAAAAAAATACCGTTTGAAAGATAGCCAATATCGTAGGAAGTATGTTTGGGTAAAGTGATGCCAGCATCTTGGAGTCGCTTTTTAAAAGCGGCCTCGTCGTTTTCTGATGGACATAGCATATGCAGGCGCACATCTTTTTGCTGCAGAATATTTAGAGCTGAAATGATCTCATGTCCAGTCATTTTATTTGACTCTGAAATGTCGGGGAACAAATGTTCGGTAATTGTGGAGAACGGTGCCACCCAGCGATTAGCCGTAAAGTCTTGTTGGAACATTTGAAAAGAAATGGTCTGCATGGGTGCTGTTTCTGAATAGAAACCCTGCTTTGCATTCTTTTGAGCGATTTTTACTTCGGTCAACTCCTCGATAGGCTGCTGGCTCCAAAAAATCTTTTGCAGGGGCTGGACGGCGTCAAGGAATTCATCGATACTGCAAAAAACCTTTGAGGCTGAGCCAGCCATACTCGTTAGTGAAGCATAGCGATCTTCTAAAGCAAGCAAGTCATCATAAATCACAATGGTATTTGGACCAAGGTAGTCTAAAAGAGTATTAAGTTGTGCTGATTTTCCAAGCAATTCCATTTCTTGGGCAGGCGTGATGGAAATTTCTTTAGCCGGACCCACGGATTTTTGTCCAATTGGATCGTAAATGCGCATCGATTCCAATTCATTTTCCCAAAACTCTAAGCGAAATGGGTCTGGGGAAGAAACAGGAAAAATATCGATGATCCCACCGCGCACAGCAAATTGCCCTTTATCGCTGGCTACAGGATAGCGATGATACCCCATCTTATTGAGCTGTGCAATTAAGGCTACAAAGTCGTAAGATTGACCCACCGCTAGATGCAAATAAAGCTCTTTAAATTTTTCCTGAGGGATCAATTTTTGGAGACAGGCTTGGAGACTACTGAGAATGATATAAGGCTGGTCGGCATTGGATAGGTCGCTGAGAACTTGATAGCGGTTGCCTACGATATCTGGACTGGGTGCTACATTTTCGGTAGGTAAAGTTTCCCATGCGGGGAAGTCTACAATCGTCCGCTCAGTAAAAAGGGAGAAGTCGTGAAAAAGGCGGACCTCCTCTTGACTAGCCCCTGTCAAAATGAGGATGTGTTTGCCTGTAGCCTGTAATGCCAGCGAAGCAATTAATGCTTTAGGAGTATTCCACAAGTCTTCAATGAGAATAGAACTTTTATTCTGTAAAGCATGCTGCAATTCTTGTAATTTTGCACTTTGCATTAATTCTTTAAACACGAAATATCCTCATTGAATGACTAAGGTGCTCAATTATGTATATTTTTTACGAGCTCGCGTGCTTTAGCGATAGCCTCTCCCAATTTTTGGGGAGCTTTTCCACCCGCTTGAGCACTATTTGCTTTTCCGCCTCCACTGCCGTCGACAATGGGAGCAATTAATTTAATTATGTCGATAGCTTTAACACCCTTAGCCACCAGATCTTCACTGGCTCGCACAATCAAATGGCATTTGTCATCACCCTTAGCGCCAAGCACTAAAAGCAAGGAAGAAACTTTAAGCATGATCTCATCAGCTACCGTACGCATTTCTTCAGGTGTGATATCTAATTCAGCAGCGATTAAAGGATGCTTATTATCCGTTTCAATGGACGAGATCAGACGATTGATGTGTCCTGAAAGCTGACCTTTTTTGGCAGCTTTAATTTGCAAAGTGAGTTCTTTGTTTTCTTCCAATAACTTTTCAAGCCGTTCTAACAATTTTGGTGAAGCAGTTTTAAGTAAATCGGCTGAGCGACTGATCAGCAGGTCATTTTCGCGCACCAAGGCTTCGGCTTCAGCGCCCGTAACAGCTTCAATACGACGTATGCCCGCTGCAATGCTGCTTTCTTTAGCAATGCGGAAGAGACCGATCGTGCCTACTGCTGAAGTGTGCGTGCCGCCGCATAATTCCTTGGAGTAATCGATGTCAATGACGCGTACAATATAACCATATTTTTCGCCAAAGAATTGCTTGATGTCTTGCCGCATTTGGGCTTCTTCATAGGACAGCTCATAGCCTTTTACAGGTGAGTTTTCGCGAATTTTTGCGTTGACCAAATCTTCAATGAGATTAAGCTCATCTGTGGTCAGCGCTTTATGATGGCTAAAATCAAAACGTAAACGCGCAGCATCGACCACTGAGCCCGCTTGTTTAATGTGCTCACCCAGCACGCGATGTAAAGCCCAATGCAGTAGATGCGTGGCGGTGTGATTATTAGCAATTTTTTGTCGACGCACTTGGTCGATTGTTGCCGTTAAAGATTGACCTACAATTAATACTCCCTCTTTCAACTTGCCCATATGCGCTACGACCCCTTTGTAAGGTGCCTGACAAGAAGTCACTTCGAAGAAAGCTAGTTCATCTTTTAATGTGCCAATATCGCCAGTTTGTCCCCCCATTTCAGCATAGAAAGGTGTTTTATCGAGAATAATAAAGCCTTCTTCGCCTGCATGTATCTCATTAACAAACTCATTGTTGACCACGATAGCTTTAATGTTGCCTTGGCAAGCATACTGAGTATATCCTAAGAATTCTGTAGCGCCCTGTTCTTTAACGAAATCAGAGAAAAGATTTTCTGAAGCGACTGGACTAATGGTCTTATGTACGCTTTTCGAGCGCAGCTTGGCCTCATGTTCAAGAATTTGATACCGTTCGGTATCGACATCAAGGGTTGCATCTTTTGCCAGCAACAAGATTTCTTCTAAAGGAAATCCATAAGTATCTTTTAATTTAAAAGCATCATCTCCGCTAATTTTCTTCTGATGAGTGGCAGCTTTATCAATAATGGAATTAAGCAGGTTGCCACCGCGACGCAATGTGCGAATAAAAGCTTCTTCTTCGGAGTTCAAGATTTCGGCAATTCGATTTTCGGCTTTTTGCAACTCAATGTAGTCGCTGCCCATGGTTGAAACAAGGCGAGGTAAAATTTTTGCCAAAAATGGATCTTCCATACCCAAAGTGCGTCCATAACGCACGGCTCTTCGCAAGACTTTACGTAGGACATAACCGCGATCCACATTGCTTGGCTGCACCCCATCGGCAATGGCAAATGCTAAACAACGCAAGTGGTCGGCAATCACACGAAAGGCTGCCCCTCGGGCAGGATCTTCAAATGAATATGTGACACCTGAGATTTGTTCGATCTGAGCAATTAGACTGCGTAAAATATCGGTTTCAAAGACGCTGTCGACTTCCATCTTAAGGCTAACCACGCGCTCGAGTCCGGCGCCCGTATCAATGGATGGTTGTGGCAAACGATCCATGCTGCCATCTGATTGGCGATTGTATTGCATGAATACCAAATTCCAAAATTCCAAGAATCGATTGCCTTCAGTATCGTCGATGAGCTTTGTGGCTGAGCCATACTTTTCGCCACGGTCGTAGTAGAGTTCAGAACATGGCCCACAAGGTCCTGTATCACCCATTGCCCAGAAATTATCTTTCTCATCTAGGCGTGTGATGCGTCCTGCTGGCACATATGCTTGCCACAATTCGAAAGCTTCGTCATCTTCCCGGAAGACGGAAGGCCAAATGCGGTCGGGATTAAGCCCAAAAACCTCAGTAGAGACATCCCAGGCAAATTTGATGGCTTCGTGTTTAAAATAATCACCAAAAGAGAAATTTCCAAGCATTTCGAAAAAAGTGAGGTGGCGGCTGGTATGTCCGACATTTTCCAAATCATTGTGCTTTCCACCAACCCGAATGCATTTCTGGCTGCTCACAGCACGTGTGTAATCGCGATGAGTTTTTCCCAAAAAAACATCTTTAAATTGATTCATGCCGGCATTGATAAAGAGCAATGTGGGATCGTCATGGGGAATGACAGGCGAGGAAGGCACACTGGTGTGATGATTTTTTTTAAAATATTCTAAAAATTGATGGCGAATTTCTTGTGTTAACATATTTACACTCTAAGGTGGAATTGATAGCTAGGGTTCTGATTATTTAGTTGAACAAGCATACTTTGATAAAAACTAATTGTCTATAGTTTTAATAGCTTTTTTAATAACACTTAGCATTGGGGAAGAGCAAAAAGAAAAAAGATGAGCCGGGGACCGGCTCATCTTTTTTCTTTTTTTGGCATTCATAATAATCGAGCTAGAAAACTAAAGATTAAAATGCGCGAATACCAAACGAATAGCGTCTCAACTCATTTATTTTTTTTGCTCGTCTTGACTCTTGTAGAAAACCTGTAAAGCAGCTGGATTATAAGTAAAATTACTGATTTGGTAAGTCATTTGTGTCGTCACAGATGTAGTACCATCAGATTCATAATAATTTGAATCTTTACTATTGAATTTTACCCCATACTTGCTAAAATTCTGATAAAATGCACAGCGTCTTTCACAATCTTCGATGTATTCCTTTCTATCGGACCATGTGCTTTTAGGATCAAATTCAAGATAAAAGGTTTTCATGCCCGCTTTATGAGCTTTCTTCATCATTTTAAGCATTAACCTTGTTCCAATTTTTTCCTCTGAAAGTTTACCCTTTTCACTTCTTAAATCTTTAGTTACGGCTAGGCGGTTTACTTCAAAACACCCTTCTTTTTCTTTAAATTCACCGCTGATATATCCCCCAACAACATTATCTTTATCAATGGCTATAAGCGTAAAATGTTTTGGATCGCCACTAATATTCTTTTCCACAGACCGTCCCGGGGACAGATCACCATCGAGGGCAATTTGCTTGATTTGCTCTGCAATTTCTCCAATTTCCGCTTTTTCAGTTAAAAAATTGTTTAGCGCTGATACTTTAAATGAATAATTTCTCTTATTTTCATTATGTTGAGAAGCTGAAGGGAGAGTATCACTAGTAATTAATGCTAATGGATTCATAGATTCAATCTTGGCAATAGACTGCCTAATTTTTTCTAATGCTGGAGATACGTTTTCGTTCCCTTCTTTTTGGAGTAGCTCAAGCTGGATGATCATAACTAAAAATTCGAGTTTTTTTAAGTCAGGTAAATTCTTAGCTCCTAATCCATTAAAGGCATTATTGAATAAATACTGAATTGATTCATTAACAAGAGTAGCTTTTGGTTTGTCTTCATTGCACGCTGAAAACTCGGATAATGCGCTTAAAAATTGACTAGTGTCCCCAATATTAGCAAAGGAATTTAGTAAATTGGATTCAAAATTCATAAAATAACCTAATTTATATTATTAATAATATAATTAATTCATTATATCACATTGCATAGTTATTATACAATACCTAAATTATATTAATTTCTTTAAATTAATTTAATTATAAATACAGTAATTAGATTATTAAAACAGAGAATTCACTCCTCCTAAAAGACGTAAGAATATTATATCGCCCCGCCCGTGATTCGCTAAAATTCTTTAGTCAAAAAAAAGATCGCCTCAAATAAGGTAGCCTCAAATAATGTAGCCAAGGCGTTTCGCCCTGCTTACCGCATATCATGGAGGTGAAAATCACAAACGCCGCTCAAAGTTTTTTATTTAAATTTACCTCGCCAGTATAGCTCTGCTTTCTCTTATAAATCATAAGTGACGAAACGGTAAGGGGATTTTTTCTATATTAATTTGTCTAGGGCGAAACACTTCTACAAAATATTTTCAGAGCTTTATCGACAAGGCAGCTGGCCGGTAATTAATGAAGTAAAAAAAATCTTTAAGCGGTATTTTGTAATTTTCGCCTCGTTGATATGCGGAAAGCAGGGCAAGACGCCCTGACTACCTTTTTTGAGGCTACTTTATTTGAGGCGATCTTTTTTTGACTAAATTTTTTTTTGCAAATCACGGAGGGAGGGGCGATATAAAAAACGGATCAAAGTAAGAAGGAACGCCAATTAAAAAAATAATCAATATACTTAATTATTAAACTTGACCTCCCTTTTACTTAATGCCGGCCACAATCAAAGCGCCTTGTAAAGAACGCTTTCCAATCTCAACTAGACAGCCATTGCCTATAGAGGTGATTTTTTTGGCCTGCTGCTGAATAGCTTCTGTGGTTGTTAAGGCACTTGAAATGGATGCCTCCAGCTGCGAATAAGTAAATGGCGATCCTTTCAAAATTATTTCGATAATCTCTTTGTTTTCTGAAATTCCTTGAAGCAAAGCTTCTTTTTTGTCCACCAACGTATCGAGCCACAGGATGATATTTAAACAACTTTCGGTGATGGCTTCATTTTTAGTGGTGGGGCTGATATAAAAGGCATCAATTGTATCCATAATGCACATGCTTAGAGTGAATGTTTTTAAAAATATGCGCGTAATAATATAAATGCTTCGCGAAGTGCGGTCCCATAAGGATAAACTGAATACTTTCCATCCGTGTACTGAAGAAGGGGAAAATAAAAAGAAGGATGAATGCTCGATCCAAGGCACATCAATGGGAGAGGGGTAGTGCCCTTTGATTGCCTGGATGAGTCGCGCGCCTTCATGATATAATGAGGCCTGTCGCCGGGCGCATTCCAATAAACGCGTCGCAATCAGTAAACTTTGCGCAGCAATTTTTAAAATTGTCGATTCACCGAAAACAAAATTGATGGCATGTCCGGTTAATAACTGCGAGAAGTTATCGGGATTGCGGTATAGGGCAGCACGTCGATACCAGCGCCAAACAGAATGCACTTGATTCAATGATGTTAACGCAGACCAGACGCATCCGGGCAATCGGCATTGTGGAGTGGTGATTTCATAGGCGGTATTACGCACAAATTCAGTGATGGCAGTCATTTTAATCCCATATTTCGCTTGCTTGATTATTTTGATCAAAGTAGATTTAGACTCAATATAAAAGAGACGTGCCAAGTAAAGACAAGCACGACCTGAAAAAAAATCAAAAAAAAATTTAATGATGGAACTCATATGAACCCAACAAACTCGCTCTCTGGTCAATATGAAAAAAATAAAAACAGCAGTATCAAACCTTTAGAACCAGAGTTGAAGCAAGTATTGGCAAAAATTGCCAATACTATTCGCGGGCTCTCTATGGATGCTGTGCAAAAGGCTGATTCCGGGCATCCGGGACTTCCCATGGGATGTGCTGAATTGGGAGCTTACTTGTGGGGTTGCGCGATGCATTATAACCCTAAAGATCCTAAATGGTTCAACCGCGATCGCTTTATTTTATCGGCCGGGCATGGATCGATGTGGTTGTATTCTTGCCTACATCTTTCAGGTTATGATCTTTCCATGGAAGATATCAAAAATTTTAGACAATTGCATTCGAAAACTCCTGGTCACCCTGAAGAAGAAGCTGGTACTACGGGAGTGGAGACTACTACAGGTCCATTAGGACAGGGTTTAGGTAATGCCGTTGGGCAGGCTCTTGGTTTTAAATTGCTGGCTGCAAAATTTAATAATGACAATCAGAAAATTGTCGATAATAAAGTTTATTGCCTGATGGGCGATGGCTGTGTCATGGAAGGAATCACTTCTGAAGTCTCCTCCTTGGCAGGTCACCTCAGACTTGATAATTTAATAGCCATTTATGATGCCAATCAAGTCACATTGGATGGTCCACTAAATGAATCGTCCTCTGAAGATACCAAAATGCGCTATCAAGCTTATGGGTGGGAAGTTTTCGAGGTGGACGGCAATGACCTAGACGCGGTGCATGTTGTCTTCTCTCAAGCTCAGCAAGGACAAACTCGTCCACGTTTAATTATCGCTCGTACAATCATTGGTAAAGGTTCTCCAAATAAAGCTGGTACCTTTAAGGTGCATGGATCGCCGCTAGGGAATGATGAAATCAAAGCTACAAAAATAGCACTTGGAATTCCTGAAGAGCCATTTTATGTACCTCAGGCCGTGACTGATTTCTTCAAAAAGAAGCTGACGCAAGATGTTAATTTGCAGGATGAATGGCGGCGTAATTTTGATGCCTGGGGTAAAGCAAATCCTGAAAAACTTAACGAATTTGAGGCCATGGCCCAAAATAAGCTGCCAGATGATTTAGAAGAAAAATTGCAGTCCATTCAGATAAGTTCTCCAATTGCTGGTAGAAAAGCTTCTCAAGACGTACTAAATGTTTTAGCAGATTATTTGCCGCAGCTTTATGGTGGATCAGCCGATTTATCAGTTTCTGATTTGACTATGATTAAAAAATTTCCAGTGATAACACCAGGATTGTTTTCTGGACGCAATCTTAAATTTGGCGTGCGTGAATTTGGGATGGCTACAATCGCTACGGGATTGGCGCAAACGCGGATGATCACACCATTTATTGGGACCTTTTTGACTTTTTCTGATTACATGCGCAATGCGATTCGCTTGGCTTCATTGATGAAAGAACATGTGATCTATCAATTCACGCACGATTCAATTTTCTTGGGTGAAGATGGACCAACCCATCAGCCGATCGAACATTTTATGGCCTTGAGAGCTATTCCGCATTTAAATGTGATTCGTCCAGCCGATGCAAACGAAGTCAAAATGGCATGGGTTGCTGCTTTGCGTTATAATGGTCCTACAGCCTTACTATTATCTCGTCAGAATTTACCGGAGTTAACTCAAACTAAAGTAAGCTTTAGCAATGGGGTTGGTCGCGGTGCTTATATTCTTAAAAAAGAAAGTCGCAAGCCTGATATCACTTTAATAGCTACTGGCTCGGAAGTGCATTTGGCTTTAGATGTGGCCTCAGAATTAGAAAAGTTGGGTAAAGCTGTGCGCGTGATTTCCATGCCTTGCTGGGAAATTTTCGAACAGCAATCGCAAGAGTACAAGGAAAGCATCTTTGGGGGGGATCTCGGGCGCCGCGTATCTATTGAAGCGGGTGTCGATCA
>JACDGH010000093.1 GCA_013815395.1 Parachlamydiaceae bacterium | reverse complement strand
ACCTTTACCAGTGTGATTTAATCACTGGCAGCGCGCATTTTAGAACAAATGTTTCGCAAGGGATACAACTTATTCAAGAAATGAGAGGTTATACAACTGGTTATGGTATTCCACAATATGTGATTGACGGCCCGGGTGGCGGTGGAAAGATTCCGTTAAATCCTAATTACATTAAAGAAATTAATGAAAACGAACTCGTGTTGAAGAATTTCAGGGGAGATGAGTTTAAATATCCATTAAATCCCTCGCAATCAGTATTCGTATCAGAGCCAAATCCCAAAAAGGAAAACCAACTCAGTGTGTTGAGGTGCCCGTGAGGACAAAAGCAAGGCATTATGTTTAAAAAAGAATGTTTTAAAACGATTTTAGATTGTGTTAATTTGTGGAGTGATTCTAGAGGCTCGCGATCGGCTTTTATTTTCCTTGATTCTAAGGGGGAGCAGATTGCTGATGTCACATTTTCACAATTGAAAGAACGAAGCCTTGCGGTTGCACATGAGTTATTAAAAGTTGTAAGTTCGGGAGAAAGAGCTGTATTATTTTTCCAGCCAGGACTTGAATTTATCTATGCGTTCTTAGGATGTTTGTATGCTGGGGTTGTAGCTGTACCAATTCCACCTCCTCAAGGCAAGCGTCAGATTTTGAGAGTCAATTCGATTTTGAATGATGCTGATCCTGCTGTTATTCTTTCTACGGCAGTAATACGATTAAACGTTGCTAAAATGGAGCAAAAAGATCAACTCCTTTCAAAACGACGCTGGATTGAAATTGAAGATCTTTCAATTGATAATCTTATTGATATAGTGATGCCGGATGAACATCAACTTGCTTTTCTCCAGTATACATCTGGTTCGACTTCTTTGCCTAAAGGTGTGATGATATCACATCGCAATTTGATACATAATGAATGGGCAATCGCTGAAGCTTTTGAACATAACGAAGAATCTATTGTGGTGGGATGGCTGCCTTTTTATCATGACATGGGATTGATAGGAAATATCTTACATCCTATTTTTATGGGTATCACAAGTGTCCTAATGGCACCTTCGACTTTCTTGCAAAATCCTTACCTATGGCTAAAAGCGATTTCAGATTATAAAGCGACAACCAGCGGCGGTCCCAATTTTGCCTACCAATTGTGCGCCCAGCGTATTAATTCAGAAATGCTTCAGAATTTGGATCTTTCAAGTTGGAAAGTTGCCTTTAATGGATCAGAAGTCGTGCACAAAGATACCTTGGAGATTTTTGCCAAACACTTTTTGCCGTGTGGATTTGCACCGGAAGCTTTATATCCTTGTTATGGACTTGCTGAAAGCACTCTTTTTGTTACTGGCACAAAAGTTGGGAATTCTCATCGTATCGTTAACCATCAAGAATGCGGTAAAAAATCACCTTTGGTCAGCTGTGGTTATCCTCGAAAGGATCATTTTCTTAAAATTGTGGATCCTATTACAAAGGTAGAAGCAGAAGTTGGTGAGATTTGGCTAAGTGGTCCTTCTGTGGCTGAAGGATATTGGAATAATCCTGAAAGAACTCAGGAAATCTTTAGAGTCTTTACAAAAGAAGGCATTGGTCCATTTATGCGGACCGGAGATATTGGTTTTATAGATTACGGTGAGTTATTTATTGCCGGAAGATTAAAAAATATAATTATTATACGCGGAAAGAATTACTATCCTGACGATATTGAGATGGCTTTGCAGAGATGCCATCCAGCACTAAAAAATCGAATAGGAGCAGCCTTTTCAGTCACACAAGAGAACGAGGAAAAGCTCATCGTTCTTTTTGAGTTGAATCGCATAAAAATAAAACAATACTCTCATGATGAACTCATTAAAAGTATGCGACGCACTTTAGCTGAAGAGTTTTTTTTGGATGTTCATGCCATAGTTTTGTTAAAATCGGGCGGAATTCCACGCACGACCAGCGGTAAGGTTCAATATTTTCAATGCCGTGAAAAATATTTAGAAAAATCTTTGAGTGCCGAAGGTTCTTGGGAGGATCAAGATTGCATCGAGATGGCCGTTTCAAACGATATTAGTATTGCGGAAACCATCAGAGCTTATTGCGCGTCACTTCTTAAAGTCAAAATGGCAGATATTCGGCCGGATGAACCCTTATTGTCCTATGGCATCGATTCTTTAAAAGCTATGCGATTGATGGATTGGTTACAAAAACAACTAGGACTTCAAATCAGTATTGAAGATCTTTTCGGGGAAATTTGTATTAATGACATTGCAGCGTTGCAGAGAATTACCGACGAGAAAAATAGCGATGAAAAACATGTTTGCATTGAAGAAGCTATATATTTTGAAGATACATTTCCATTATCTTCGAATCAAAAAAATTTATTTACAAGTTTTTTGATTAATCCTAAAGATGTTACTTATAATATTCCCGTTGTATTGAAATTTAGTGGTGAATTGGATAGAAACAGATTTAAAAATGCTCTAAAACACGTCGTTCATAAGCATCCTCAGTTGAGAACGGTGTATGAAAATCATCCCGATGGACCCAGACAGCGTGTGTTGGCTGTTGAGAAGCTTTCACTTTTAGAAGCAGTGCTCAATCACACACATGAATTGGATGAGCTAATTAAAGAAGAATCGTATCGGCCCTTTGATATCGCCAAGGAACCCCTTTTTAGAACTATTATTGTTGAAACGCTTGCAGTGGAAACAATCGTTCTTTTCACCTTCCATCATTTGATTTGCGATGGGTGGTCCATGAATCTATTTGTGGATGATTTAAGGAATGCTTATCTGGGCCATGAAGATCTTGATAAATCGCAATCTTATCAATCCTTTGTTCATTTTCAGAATAAGCAGATGGGAAGTGCCGAATATTTCAACCAGCAGCAATTTTGGAAGGCATATCTTGGGCACGATTTCCCGATTTTGACATTGGGTCCTTATCATAAGCATCCGAAAGATGTTTCCTCTAAAGGGGCCTTGGATTTTGCCACAATTGGCAAGGAATTATATAAAAAACTAATAAATTTTAGTCGGCTTCATAAGATTACAATGTCTATGAGCTTGCTGAGTGCTTTTCATGCCTTACTGCATCTTTATTCTGATCAAAAAACTATAATGGTGGGTTACCCCAGCGCCAATCGGTTAAGTTCGGGTCTACAAAATACCTTTGGATATTTTGTTAATACCCTTGTGAGTCGAACCTCTTTTGCAGGCACTACGTCATTTAACGACGTGTTAAAGCAAATCAAGAAGGGACTGTCCGAAGGAATTAAAAACGAAGCCTTCTCATTTCAAGATATACTGAAGACAGTAATCCCACCCCGAGTTGAAGGGGTATCACCAATCTTTCAGGCGATGTTTGTGATGCAGAATGCCCCGCATACTATAGGAGGCTTTGCTGACTTAACTGTTCAAATCCTGCCACAAAAGGATTTGCCGGTGATTTATGACATTGTGTTGGAAGCACAGCAAATGGAAGAAACCATTAAATTGTCATTTGAATATCGCGTAAATGCATTACCTGATTTTTTAATGCGACAATTTTCTAGGCATTATCTTGATTTGTTGGAACTTGTCATAGATCAGGCTGAAAGCAAGTTAACTATGCTACCACTACTTTCTAAGTTGGCTCCAGCATTTCTTTTACATGATTATCCAATTTCTATCCTTGATCTCCTTGAAAAACAGTTTAAGGCTCAATCCTCTAAAATAGCGGTGGAATCAGATTGCGGTTCGCTAACCTATCAACAGCTGCATGCCAAATCCAATGGAATTGCCCAGTATCTTCAACAAAAGGGTCTTAAATCGCAAGAACCGGTGGGAATCTGCATGGGCAAGTGTCCAGACCTCATTTCGGCTATTCTTGGGATTGCTAAAGCTGGTGGCGCATATGTACCTATAGATAGTAATTATCCAACCGAACGTATCAACTTTATGCTCGAAGATGCGGGAATTCGATTTTTACTTATCGAAAAAAGGGGAAAGCCTCTTCATTCTTCAGTAAACGCGGAATTAGTTGAAGTGGAGGATATAGAGGGCGGTGACGACTTCTCCTCCTCCCTCTTAACCAAAAATCATTTAGCTTATATTTTATATACATCAGGCAGTACGGGTAGGCCAAAAGGCGTAATGATCGAGCATGGATCTCTTTCTAACTTTACCATGGAGGCGATCAAATTATTCAATATTACCGAAAAAGATCGCGTTCTGCAGTTTTCATCTATTAGTTGGGACACAAGTTCTGAAGAGATTTATCCTTGCTTAGCTCAGGGGGGTACTTTAGTTTTGCGCGGTAACGATCCGATTGAAACCTTTGATGCGCTTATTCGTAGAACCCGACTCAATAATATCACAGTTTGGAATTTGCCCACATCCTATTGGGGTGAGCTTTGTGATGAATTAGTGAGCCAAAAAGCTTTGCTGCCTGAATCTTTACGATTGGTCATTGTCGGTGGGGAGAAAGTTTGCTGGGATAAGGTCAAAAAATGGAATGCTTTTTTTGGCACTAGTGTGAAATTGCTTAATACGTACGGTGCAACGGAAGCTACTTCCATATCATTAGCCTTTGATCTTTCCAAGTGGAAAGAGGAGTATCCTAATGCTCCCATTGGATTCACTTTAGGCAATGTAAGAGCTCAGATCTTAAACGAGGATTTGGAGGAAGTTCCAGTGGCAGTGGCGGGTAACCTCTATATAAGTGGTGTTGGCTTAGCCAGGGCTTACTTAAATCTTCCTGAGCTGACTAATCAGAAATTTGTCAAGCATCCTAAGAGTGGAGAGCGGCTTTATCATACGGGCGATGTTGCCTACCGAGCACCCGATGGGGTTATTTTGCATCAAGGTAGGGCGGATGGCATGATTAAACGCCGAGGATTCCGTATTGAATTGGAGGAGATTGAAGTTGCAGTAATTAGACTCTCATATGTTTCTAAGTGTTTGGTATTGGAAAAGAAACATGAGACTAAATCTTCAGAATTGGTGGCCTATGTGACTGTTATAGATAAGGGATTACTAGTTGACATACGTCGTGATTTGAAAGAGATGCTGCCCGAATACATGATACCTGATCAATTTGTATGTATTGTGGACTTTCCTAGGTTGCTAAATGGGAAAATTGATATGCAGACTCTTTTGAAGTTGAAGCAGGAGGTTGTTGTTTATCAAGAAGAATTAAGTCAAATGGAAGGACGCGTGATGGCGATTTGGCGTGATTTATTGCAATTCAGCTCATTGAGCAAAAAATCGGCTTTTTTTGATGTGGGTGGTGATTCATTACTTATTATAAAATTGCACCAAAGACTTTGTGAAGCCTTCTCAATTAATCTTGATATCTCGAAACTTTTCAAATATGCCTCTTGCGAGTCGCAAGCTAAATTTATCGAAAACTTAATCAATAAACAAAATCAACCGGAGATGACTTCTCTTGAACTTTTAAAAAGTTTGGAAGAAGGTAGCATCGATTTAGAAACGGTTAAAAAACAATTAACAATATTTCAAAAGTAAGTATATGAACCTACAAGATTACATTCTAGAACAAGTTTCTCTAAAAAGATTGACAGCTATTGAAGCCATGCAGCTTTTAAATGAATTGAAGAATTCCAATACAAGCCAATCTAAGGAATATGCGGTGATTGGAATTGCCTGCAGATTTTCTCAAGCAAATACAGTCAATCAATATTGGGAGAATTTGATTAATAAAAGAGATACGATCGGACCATTTCCAAAACATCGCATCCAAGATGTCAAATGTATCAATCAGCAAACATTCGATATGTTTCGCGGCTTGAACTGCCGTGTGGGATCTTATCTGGATAGAATCGATCTGTTTGACCATACTTTCTTCGGCCTGACACCCGCGGAAACCCGCGTGATGGATCCACAACAGCGCATTTTTCTTGAGACTGCAGTAGAGGCCTTGGAAGATGCAGGTCTTACAGAAGATGAACTTAAAGAATCCAAGACTGGGGTCTATGTTGGCTTTTCCATTAATGATGACAACTATATCGATATTGTTTCAAAAGATGATTCCAATGTTGCTTTAGGTAATCAACCTTCCGTACTAGCCTATCGACTTTCATTTCTATACGACTTGCGTGGACCCACAATGATCGTGGATACGTCTTGTTCTTCTTCATTGGTTGCTGTGCACCAAGCTTGCCAAGCGATCTTAACAGGAGATTGTGAACAAGCAATTGTTGGAGGTGTTAATATTCGTCTTTTTCCGGCAATTCGCGAAATCAACAACCTGGGCATTGAAGCTTATGATGGCCGATGCAAATCATTTGATGAAAAAGCCAATGGAACAAATATTGGTGATGGGGTAGCTGCCATGGTCATCAAAAGGAAAGATTTAGCTGAGCGGGATGGGGATTTTATCCATGCGATTATTAAAGGCAGTGCGGTAAATAGTGATGGAAGTTCGAATGGAATTACAGCTCCAAATCCAGAAGCCCAGGCGTCCGTTATCGCACAGGCGTGGAAAAAAGCGGGGATTAATCCGGAGAAACTAAACTTTATTGAAACTCATGGTACTGGCACAAAGCTGGGGGATCCTATAGAAATCACAGGTCTTAGCCAGGCGTTTAGCGAGTTTACTTCTAAAAAGCAGTTTTGCGCATTAGGAGCTGTAAAGACTAACATAGGACATTTGGAAGCAACCTCAGGGATGGCGGGGCTTATTAAAGCTGTACTGTGTTTGAAACATCGTCAGTTGCCGGCAAACATTCACTACACTAAGCCTAATGCTTTTATTGATTTCGGCAACGCACCAGTTTATGTGAATACGAAGTTAAAGACATGGGCTCCTTCAGAGGGCAAACTTACGGCTGGAACCAGTTCTTTTGGCATCAGTGGCACCAATTGCCACGTTGTGGTGGAAGAATATCAACACGCAGTTAAGGAAGAGGTAAATGATGATCCTTCTCTAATCTTTATTTCTGCAAAAAATGAGGAATCATTAAAAGGGATTTTGTCGAAATATAGTCAATATTTAAAAAACTGTCCTTATTCTTTAGCCGATATTTGTTTTTCATCCGCGATAGCCCGAAATCACTATTCCCACCGGATTGCAATTATTGTAAATAGTATCGATGATTTGAAAGATAGGATAGACCTTTATTTATCTGGTCGGGAACATCTAGATAATCAACTTGATAGCAACATCTTTTATCAAAATCTTACGCTAAATCGTAGCTGGTCGTGCCAGATCAGATTGACAGAGGAATTGGAGTACTTTTTACATTTGTATTTCTCAGGTCAAAATATCGATTGGAAGAGCATTTTAGCCCACAAATCTGGAAGAAAAGTGCCCTTGCCAACCTATTCATTTCTTCCGAAAAGACATTGGCCAAAAATCGAAATCGAAATGGAAGATTTTGAACAGCGTATTGACTCCGTGTGCCACGCTGTGAAGTGGGCTGAAGAGGAAAATATGACTGCTGTTGTTGAGGGATATTATGGGAAGTACCTTTACTTTATGCAAGATTTAGCTGTGCATGAAAATTTCTTCAATTTGTCGGAACAAAGAGGAGTGCAGGGTACCAAAGTGTACATGGGCTCTGAATTCAAGCGCATCAACGCAAAGACCTTTTGCATCGATCCAAAAAACAGCGAGCATTATGAAAAATTAATCGAAGAATTATCACGCCATGGGCAAATTTCAGGTGTTGTGCATATGTGGGATTGCCTGCCGATTGGAAAAACGATGGATTCTTTTGAAGGCATTAATGAGTCGCAGATTACCGGTACTATGAGCTCCTACCATCTAATCCGGGCATTCCAAAAGCAATACATTGAGCCAGCAATCCGATTTATTACCATGACTGCTTATGCGCATCAAGTGACGGAAAACGATATTGTCATTGATCCCTCCCGTATGCCTTCATTGGGTATTAATAAAGTCATCTCGCAAGAATATCCTAAAACATTAAGTTTAGCCATCGATTGCGATATCGATAATTATAATGATCAAACAGGTGATCAGCTCTTTTCTGAAATTTTTGATAGTATTGTTTACAAAGATGCTGTAGTGGCGATTAGGGATGGGAAACGTTTTGTCCAAATTATCGATAGACTTAACTTACATGAAATTAAAGATCGCAAGGTCTCCATACGCGATAATGGGGTTTATGTGATTGCGGGTGGGACGGGATACCTGGGTATACAGACATCTTTGTTACTTGCTCGAAAAGCGCGCGTCAAAATTGCCTTGCTAAGCAGGCGCCCAGCTTCGGAACTGACCGAAAAGCATCAAAGGCAGTTTGATGAGATCCGTAAAAATGGGTCGGAGGTGATGTTTATTCAAACAGACACTACTGATGCTAAATCATGCCGAGAAGCTATTAAGACCGTTAATACCCAGTATGGATCTATTAATGGAGTCTTTGTAGCAAATAAAAATATCAGCCACCAAAGACTCGACGATGTGGCATATGATTTCATAAATAGCAATATCCTTTCGAAATTAAAAGCTGTATGGCTGCTTGATAATTTGACGGCTGATCAAAAGCCGGACTTTATGGCGACTTTTTCATCGATCTCATCGTTGACAGGTGGTCCAACCGGAGCTGATTGCTGTGCTTCAAACCTCTTTTTGGATAGTTATGGAGATTACCGCAACAGTCTTGGAAGAACAACTATCACAATGAACTTTACACTGATCGAGGCAGATGACGGAAGCTTGCTTTCCGATAGGTTAACCATGATTCCACCATTAACTAGAGAAGAGTTTTTACGCTGCCTTGAAATATTTCTAACTAAGGAATTGAATTTCGCAGTGATGGCTGATTTTGATAGCCACGTCATGACCATGGTTCTGCCGTTTATGAAGGTGCGCTTCTCCGAAAATTTGCTGCGTGAATTCGATTTAAATTTGCAGCCTGCAGCAAAAACGGATGCTGTTGCCTCTGCAGCCAAAGCTGTACATTGCAAAAAGAATGAGCGCATGGCATTTGAGGAAATTCTCGGGGTAATGAAGAAAATTTGGATGGACGTTCTTGGGTATACAGAGCTGGAAGATGAGGCCAATTTCTTTGATATAGGCGGGGATTCAATCAGTGCTGTAAAGC
>JACDGH010000092.1 GCA_013815395.1 Parachlamydiaceae bacterium | reverse complement strand
GGATGCAGTCGTGGCCTTAAACAATTATAAAACATCTCTTATTAAACAAGTTGAAGCACTAATCAAAGAGGCAAAATCAAGTATTGGACGCTTTGAAAGAACATCCTCGAGAATGTTGGATGCTAAAGCATTAATCGTTCTTTTGGATACAGCACTTTCGAAAATTATCAATCTTCAAATGGGAAAAAAATGCTTACCGGACAAAATGCAGCAACAGCCCATCTCAAGCGCCGAAGTGCAGCGACAAATGCAACAGCAAGTAGAACAAAATCAAGCTGTAGAACAAAACCGCGAGACTGCTATAGAGCGAAATTTGCAAAACATGAAATTTTCTGACAATGTGGACCACGTTAAAGAGGCGTCATTGTCTATTCAAGATCCATTTAATTTAATGATTCCGCTCTTTGATGGAAGGAATACACCTCAAATCTTTTCAATTAAAGAGAAGCTAAAGAAAGAAGAGGGGCAAGACTTGATTAGCGAGGATATCTTGCTAAGCCAGAACTTCCTTCGTACCCAGCTCAATGCCGGAGAAGGACTCTTAAATGCAACTCAAAAAGGGATAGTGGATCTTCTGGTCATTGAAGAACGGGGAAAGGTGCAAGTGATGATTCTAAGCTCAAAAGAAAGCGCTTTCTTTAGTAAAAAAATCGCTGAGCAAAGAACGGATGAGACAGGGTCTTCGCGTAATTTATGGCTCATGAACCCTCATGGAAGTGTCGTACAATCCGGACCTATTCCTTGGCAAAAATTTCCTGATATCAATGGATCAAAAAAACATGTAGAGCGATTATTGCTCCAAACCCTATTTTTGTCAGGCGATATTTTCCGAATCAACCAACAACTTCCTGCTCTGAGTGAATGGATCCATGAAAAAGCACTTTCTACAGAGGATATAAAAAAACGCAAAGAACATTTTTCTATTTTGCTTACTAAGGCCATTGCTAACTCTTTAATAGATCAAGGCAAATTAAAGCTTTCTTATGAATTGCGTGCCCTTTTAACATAAGCAATGGAGTTAATAACTACTGATAAGTTTCAGGCTTAGAAACAGGACCCCACTTAGCTTTAATTTTTTCCCATGATTTTGGAACGACATCTTTAGTTATTGGACCATTTACAGGGTGTAACCAAGTATAAGGGGCGATCACAATTTTTCTAGGATTATTGTTTAACCACGCTCCCCACCAGCCAAATGTCGAATTGGTAATAATGTTGTGCTTACATAAACTTAACAAATATAAATCTATGTAATCTGCTTCATTTTCAATAAAAATAACGTTGGTTATATGCTCCGGCATATTTTTTCGGGCGAATGCTGGATTATTGCTACAAATAATAAACAATGAATCTTTGGGAAATTGGGCCATGGCTTTTTTTAAATAATCTTTTCCGTATTGAATAAAAACTGATCCGGCTCCATCTTCGAAATACCAACGCAGGTGCACACCTACAGTTTTGGGCTGCGTCAATAAATGTCCATATTTATCCATTATATAGTTTAAATCCTCTTTTCTGGGCTCTAAATGCTCTATAATTTTCTGACGATAATTTTGAAAATACTTTTCTGATTGGAAATAACCATCTAACATGACATTATTTTTAAATGGAATGGGATGATATTTATGAGAAGGCTCCGCCCATGTTGTAAAAGCACCTTCTGGACAATTTGTGTTGCAACGCGAAAAGACATGTTGTAGATGGGGAATATTTCCGGCTAGACCCGGAAAATAAGCCTCAATTTGATGCTCCCAGCCATACGCTAAAGTCGCGGCTACTTGGAATAAATTGTTACCCATTTGACAGGATATGTTGCCAATTACAAATCCACTTTTTATATCCCCATAATCCTTTCTTTTTTTGCTAGGATCTTCAGCTAGAAGAGAAAAAGAAGAGCATAGGGTCATAAATAATAAGCATAAGGTGATTCGTTTCATTGCATTCCATTAATCATTGTTTAGATTTACTTTGTGAATAATGTGAGATTCTAGGATATTAGTGCAAGCTATACCTTAACCCATGGTTTTTCAAATTTCTACTACCACAATAAATCCAACACTTATTCCTTCGAACCAGCCTTTGCCCACTGAGCGTAATCTTACTCCATTACAAAAGAAGGTAGTTAATAGGCTGAGGGAAACCACTGACAAAATTGTAAAAGAAGTCATTACTGCTTTAATTGCATCAAAGAGTGTCTCTGTGGATATATTCCTCGACAACTATAATGTAAAAAAGACGAATAGTATACCTGTGCTCGATAAGCGTACGCAAGAATTTACCCATCGCCTATTGGCTGTTGTTGATGAAGATTTAAATAAAATAGTTGGACTATCTAAATCATTTGATGCCTTAGCCTCCTATGCCAAAGACCCCACAATCCGTGAAAAATTCATTACAGAAATAGCTCTTTCTTCGATAAAAGATCTTATCTTAGATTTTGATAAAATTAACCCTTCTATTATAAATGATATTAATGCCCATTATCACAAAAACAAGCCTTCTTGGAAGGTTAAAATTTTATCTAACTTTGCACAATTCAAATGGTCTCATATTCCTACATGGCAAAAAACAGCAAGCATCACTACTTGTGCAATTGTTATCCTTGCTTGCCTTTGTTGGTCAGCCAAATCAATAAGTGAAGTTCCTTATAACATCCAAGGCGCTAAAAAAGTCAGAACAAAGTTAAACGACATCTTAAAGGAGAAATTTACTTCGCGGACTATTTATACATCTGATTCTGGTCATCTAAAATTTTCTCAATGTGTAGGACCTCTGAGTACTGTTGAGGTTATGATGAACATTCCTTATGGAGAGAATGCTTTAACAAAAGCGGGTCAATTTCTAGCTAAAATTGATAGCTTAATAATGCGGAAATGTTGCTTTCTTATATTTAGTAACATAACTGGTTCGCCACTCCAAACCGATACTGAAATGGCATTAAAAGTAGAATCAGATTGTCCCATTCCATAATCAACTGACTTTATGAGCACTTACCACGGGCACTTCCTCTATAAGAAATTAAACTACGTTTATATTGAATAAAAACCATTATCCGTTCTTTTAACAGATTGGCATAATCATAAGGTCAGCATCATGGAATTATGCCGACGTCGGCATAATTCCATTGAACCACAATAATTCCTTCGCAAACAACACACACATTTTCTGAATTTAAATGGGCGTTGATTTCTGTAAAAGGGATTTAGAAACCGTAGAAACTTATAATGTTGACTATTTCTCACAATATGTGATATATTTCTCATATCAATCTTACCATAAGGATCACCCAATGGACGCAACCCATTTTGAGACAAGAATCAAGGAATTTCGTGCTAAACTTGGTTGGACTCAAGAAAGATTGTCACAAGAAGTTGGAGTGAGTCGTGAAACAATCAGCTATTTGGAAAAGGGAAAGTATAATCCCTCGTTAAAATTAGCATATTGTGTCGCACAAGCTTTGAAGAGTACTATCGACGAATTGTTTATTTTTAAAAATTAAGGAGAAATCATGTTAGGAAATCCCAAGTGGTTTAAACGAAGAAAATATAGTGGTTGGGGATTATCTCCATCAACTTGGCAAGGATGGGTCTACATAGGAATTCTTCTTTGTAGTATTTTTTCTATTTTTTTAGCGACTACATGGTTAAAACTTCCTGTACCCTATCAAATAGGAATCTTGCTGTGCGTATTGATTTTTATCGTGATAGATTGCCTAGATATTGCTATTAGAATCGATAAGGATGAGCGAGAAACCACCCACGAAGCTTTTGCTGAGCGAAATGCAGCTTGGATTATGGTCGTGATTTTAGGAGTTGGAATTATGTTTCAATCTACTAATAGCTTATTACAAGGAATCTTGTATGTTGATCCCTTCATGGTAACTGCATTGCTAGGGGGCGTTATAACTAAAGGTATATCGAATTGGTATTACATAGATAAGTAGGTTATTTTTTGGGGTCTATCTACATAACTGCATAATTTTTTAGCAAACCTAAGTTGTGCTAAATAGGCCCCAATCACTGTTTCAAAGCTGACCAGACCAGGACAACTTAAAAAAAATTAATTGAAATAAATAGATAGTCTTAGATATATCACTTATCGTCATCTAATCACTACTCAGGAGAAAGAATATGGAACCAGCTTTTAGTCAATCAAGGCAATCCTTTGATCCATTTAGACAACCTTTTCAAGCCCTCGAATCTGCTATTAAGTCTACTCATTCTGAAGTAGCCTCTACAGCCTTTAGAGAAGAGACTTATGTTAGTGTTTTTTCATTCGAATCAAATGAAAAACCAAATAAAGTAGATCTTCTTCTTACGAAAATCTGGCATAAACACAATGGAAAGGACCTTAGAGAACTTTCTGCAGAATTGCGAATGGAGTGTAGAGATCCTAATTTAGAGGGAAGAATTGAAAAGCTTATTAGAGATTCGACCACTACCATGCTTGGGAAGTTTCCGGTACAGACTACTATCAAATTTGTCGATAAATACCCTCCTCAGGAAGCTGCAGAAATTGATCTAGCTCCCCCTTCTCAATTTAATCCGAAAGTCCTTTCAGAAGAAAGTGTACAACATTTTTTTAGCCCGAAACAACAAAATAATCAATCTAATAGTAAAACAGTGATGCAGTTTCTAGGAAATGATCAAACAATAAATATTAATTTGGAACGAAAGTGGACGGGGCCAAAAACATGCGGCACAGGTATCGAGGGCTCTGCTATAATACATATGGAAAAAGAGGATCCTGAATTATGTAAACAAATTAGTAAAATTATTCAATCGGTAACTTGGTTTTCGATGAGTGGAACTTTCCCAATTGTTAGTTCTAAAAATATTAAGTTTGATTACCCTGCTAGCATGAAGACAGGAGAACAGAAGATTTAGAAATTAATTGTGCAGCGGTTTCTAAGATGAAAATTCAATATTTAGGCCGCTTCGTCATAAGCGCATAACTTCCATTTAGGATTTATGCGCTTTTTTCTCAGAATAATCCCTTTTTTGTATAAAAAACATGTTAATATTCTTTACGCAAACATTAGCATAAAAAATTGAATTCAGTTATTCCAGCCTTTTCTTTTTTCTTTATAAATTCTTAATATCAATAATCTATAAATCATCAATCATTACTCAGACAATTAGGATTAAAATGTCGCTACCTATTGATATTTACCAAAAAAATCAAGTTAATTTTTCTATTATAGATCAACCTAAGGAAAAAAAATCCCCAGACTCTTTTTTTATGAAAATCAATTTTCATGAATTAGATACTTCCTACATTCAATTTCATAAGCGAGTAGTTAAAAAACTAGATGACTGGGATACTGTACTTGATAAATGGATCCCTCCTTTAGAAATTCAAAATTCTTACGATCTAATGATAAAAAAAATTTCACAAGAATTAAGTTCTCCTAATACAAATTGGGATAAATTTAATACTTGGCTCGATGATAGTGGACAAAGTCATTGGTTTTCACAATTGGCCACATTCCTTGCTAAACTGCCTTTAAAGTCAGCCCGTAATATTTTGCGTTTGATGGGTAATATAATTAAGATGGCAGTTTTGACATCTACTGAAATAGTAATTCATCCAATGAAGGCTATTGTCAAAATAGTCAAATTGCTAGTTGAACTTGTGAATGCATTGATAAAGCCAGAAACGTGGACGCGTCTTGGTGTAGGCTTAGTAGGATCTTCTCTAGCAACTTTGACCGCTACTTCTAATCCCCTTGCAGTTGTTTCTACAGGCATAGGTGCTTCTCTAGGCATTATAGGAATTTCTGCAGGAACATTGAAAACAATTTTGGTTGCACAAAAAGATAAACGTTTTTCTAATCTTCAAGACTATCTAATAGAACAAGCTAAAACTGTAAGTGAAGATCTTCTCACATCTTACTGCCTCGGGTTATTACTTCTCGCAACCCAACGCATAGTTCGATGCTGCCAAGAAATGTACTACGATAAATTGAACAAATGCGCCCTCGATCAACTGAACTCACAAAATCAAAATATCATAGATAGCAGTAAAAATATTTATACTGATCAGCAACAAAATGTTTTTTTAAAAAAGCATGGATTACCTAAAGCAGAAATTTATATTAAAAAAAATCTAAATTTTAACGTTCGTTGGCGCATGGACCGCGTAAAATATGGCGATCTTGTATTAAAAGAGCTTCCTGAAGGGAATCTCGTCATTGAGAATATTCAGACTAATACATTAGTGACAAAAACTGATGTTTGGATTGAAGGTTATTACAAAACTGAATCTGTTAAATATCAAGTCTTTGATCAAGCTACTTCGACAACTAAGACAATAATAGAGCCATTAGCAAAATATGTTCCAGGATACTGGGATGTGGCTGTAACGAAAACCCCTATCTACGAGAGTTTTTTTGGTTATAATGTATCTCTAAAGTGCTGGCAACAACCACCTCTACAATCTTTTCCTTCACCAATTGCAGTTCCAGACCCTATTTTGACTTTGGATGCAAGATTAGCAACTCCTGCTCAGACTGTTAATGACTTCTGTGATAAAGCTTTTTGAAATTCAACAAAGCTAGAGAAGAAAGACGGATGCCCTTCCTGATCATATAGGTAAACCGACGAAACCTTGAGTTTTTCTTTAGAAATCATTCCCATTTTTATTGAAAAAATTCTGCCTTTGACCCCCACCACCAAATGATTCGGGGGGATGTGAAGTGTGGAATGTGCAGGCAACTGAACATGATAAAATAAGGATTCAAAACGTTTGTTTTTTGAGTCCATTTTTCTTTTTGGCTCAATTACTATCTTGCCTTCAATTTTTGAATTTAATAATACAACAGTTCCCTTAAGATTCGATTCTATATTTCCCTGATGTTGGCGCTTGCGTCGATCGGAAATCATCTTTACTTTATTTTGATTCCAAACCATTTTTTTTCTAGATTGATATGTTTTTTTGGCAAACAAAAATAAAGAATAAGGATCGTCAAAATTTTGCCATTTTAATTTAGCACTCCGCAATGAGCCTTGGCTGGAGCAATCCACTTTAATGTGATGTTTAACCTTTAAAGTTTGAATAGCCTCCCAAATATTGGCCCACTCTTTTGATGAGATAGCGGATGGCCTCCCACTATACATCCAGATGGTCTTATCCATCTTTATTCCTCTTATCAAAATGCTTTCCCATGTAATATCAAGATAATTAGAGGGTGGGAGAAGGGGCAGAATATTTTGTTTGAAATCAGCTAAAAACTCTTTTTTAAAGATCATAAAAAAAGGCGTTTTTAATCCATTCAACCTTTCTGCTGCTTGATACTGCAATAACTGTTGATAAAGATCTGCGATGATAGCATATCCCGGAATCAGACCTTCTTCCACGGATATTTTTGATAATGTTTGAGAAGTTTTTTCGAGAATAAATGGAACTATTTTTTCTAAAGTGTTCGAAAGATCTTGTAAAATAAACTTTATATTTCCAGCCTGGACAACGCTTTTTAAAATAGGAATTTGTTTAAGAATTGTTCCGCTAAGCTCAACAATAGCAGGGTCTTGAATCATTCGAATCGTATCTACAATTGTATGTGGCAAATATTTTTCATCGTAATTCGGTATTTCAGTCCAGAAAAATCCGGGCGCATTTCGGTCTTTGGCTGGATGGAAATAGTCATGAATTGCTTGACAATCTACCTTTGAAAAATGAATTAAATCATCACTCGATGCCATGACCACGTACCCCTCAGGAAGGTAGGAATATAATAGCTCTGAAAAGTTAGTTGCAATGTGTTCGTAAATTGGCTTACCTTCTAATTGAAGATCACCTTTAGTTCCCCTTTCAGTTGCAAATTTCAGTAAGGAAGAACGTGTTGCCAAACCTGCATCCAAAATAACCAAGTTACTAGGGGTTTTAGGATTTAACCAATTTGCGTCAAACTGATCTAAGGATTTAAAAGTTGGACCGATCGATCCTTTTTCCGTGGAAACAAGCATTTCGGCAGGGCTTCTTGAATGCGTTGATGCACTATCAGGAACACAGCAAATAAATGGATAAGATGGAGCTGCATCAGAATTAATGGAAGGAATGCCTCTGTTGTAAGGGACATGAAACCCGGTTTTGCTGCGTTCAAAATACTCTCTAGTCTTATTTTGATGAATAGTCGTAGGGTGAACTTTAGGAAGAGAGGCAAGGGTAGGCATTATTAGAGAAAAATCACTTCCTTCTTTTTTTTGATCTTCCCCAAAAATTTGAAGATCTTTGGTTTTTTTTAAATCCTCTTCGATTTGATCTATAAAACCCGTCATCTTCAATTGGTATTGTTCAAGAATCGTTTCCCCGCGATTGCCAAGCTGCTTTAATAAGATTTTTCATTCTTTAAAATCATAGCGTTGCGTCATCTGTTTGCGCAAAAGTGAGGGATTAATCTTACTTGGATCATTAAGCATTTCTCCAGGATCGAGCACCATTAAGCGATTTTGCCCTCTTGTAGTGGGATAATACCCCATGTCACTCATGATGTTGGCATCGAGATCAAAAATGCCTCTTCTCCAAAGAGATTGAAAAAGATCTATGGCCTCATCAATTAAAAGTAATATCTTTTCTTCTTTAATCTCATCTGTTAGAAAACTATCCGCAAGAATTTGCACAACTTGATCTTTTACAACTATTTGAGCACTTACCATTCTTTTCACTTGATCAGAAGAAGTAAAAGACCTCCACTCTCCATCTAATTTTAAAGAGAATGGCTTGTCAATAAAACAAAATGGAATAATCAGATCTCTTCCCAGTTTTTCAGAAATTTCATACCCAAGCGATTGATAACTTTTATTTTCAATATTTGTAATGATTTTCATTACAAAAATATTAAAATCCTTATATCCCCGAAGTAGCGGAATGTATTGATTAAGTTTGGGATGATCCAAAATAGTGCTTATGAAATCCGATGAGATCAATTTTTTGTCTTGATCCTCCCACTTCATTTTATCCTTATTCTTAAAGACAACATGTTTTAATAAACCAAAGAAGTGTGGATCAAACTGTTCATGGGGAATTTTGACTAAGGAGCCATCTTCCAGTCTG
>JACDGH010000091.1 GCA_013815395.1 Parachlamydiaceae bacterium | reverse complement strand
TCGTTACCAAGCAATCTTACCTATCCGCGGCAAAATTCTTAACGTCGAAAAAGCCCGTTTAGAAAAAGTGTTGCAGAATACTGAAGTCGGTACGATGATTTCAGCATTGGGTTGCGGCATTGGTACAGATGGTTTTAATATCGATAAGTTAAGATATCATAAAGTCATTATTATGACGGATGCTGACGTGGATGGATCGCACATTCGCACATTATTATTAACTTTCTTTTATCGACATATGCCTCTCTTAGTTGAAAATAACTTCATCTATATTGCCCAACCGCCTTTATATCGGATCACTCGCAAAAAGTTAAGCCGCTACATCCATTCAGAAAAAGAAATGGATGAGTATCTTTTAGAATTAGGAACAAGTGATATTAAAATACGTTTACATGATAAAAGCGAGTTTTTAAGCGCTGAGGAATCTAAAGAACTTATTGCGAACATCTTAGAAGTTGAATCCCTGACGGGCCGCATTGAACGCAAAGGTATTTCTTTCCGCGAATTCATGCAGGCACGCGATGCAAATGGTGTGTTGCCAAGATTTAGGATCGATCTTACAGATGGACCGCGCTTTGCTTATTCTACTGATGAATTTGACAATCTTAGAAAAGAAGATGAAGAATCACAGAGAGTACGTCATGCGCAAACGTTGGCTTCCATTCCAGAAGAAGAAATAACCCCCGAAATGAGAGTGTTCCGTCCAGCCCGCCTTCACTTTGTTGAGTTATATGAAGAAGAGACACTTTCTGTTCTATTAGCTTCTTTCAAAACTTTTGGCTTCGATTTGAATAACTACATGGTTGCCAATGGCCCTCTTATTGAAATTGTCGAAGATGATGGAACAGTACATCCTTTTTCAGTCCTGCATGAAGTTGTTGATTTCTTACGTGTTAATGGCAGAAAAGGAATCGATCTCCAACGTTATAAAGGCTTGGGGGAGATGAATGCTGATCAATTGTGGGAGACAACAATGGATCCTGCAAAACGCACTCTTATTAAAGTGACTATACCTGATGCCGTGGCCGCGGACTATATGTTTACAATGTTAATGGGTGAAGATGTGCCGCCGCGCCGTGCCTTCATCGAACAGCATGCACTCTCTGTGAAAAATCTGGACGTTTAAAAGGAAATATCTATGTCGTATACTTCTAATGAGATGATCATCTCGCGCAATGTTGAAGACGAGATGAAGGACAGCTACATTCGCTATTCTATGTCTGTGATTATTTCACGCGCTTTACCTGACGTGCGCGATGGATTAAAGCCCTCGCAACGGCGTATTCTATATGCTATGAAGATGTTAAATTTATCTCCCGGTGGTAAGCACCGTAAGTGTGCTAAGATTTCTGGTGATACCTCAGGCGATTACCATCCCCATGGAGAACAAGTTATTTATCCAACACTTGTGCGTATGGCGCAAAGTTGGATGATGCGTTACACTCTTGTTGATGGACAAGGGAACTTTGGTTCAGTTGACGGCGATCCACCAGCTGCTATGCGTTACACGGAAGCTCGTTTGACAAATGCTTCTGTGCAACTAATGGAAGATCTCGATAAAGAAACTGTTGATATGGTTCCCAATTACGATGAAACGAAAAAAGAACCGACTGTTTTCCCTGCTAAATTTCCAAATCTATTATGCAATGGTTCTTCCGGCATTGCCGTAGGTATGGCTACAAATATTCCTCCCCATAATTTGCATGAGTTGATCAAAGCCACTTTATTATTGTTGGAAGATCCTTTAACTTCGGTTGACGATCTTATGAAGGTGATGCCGGGTCCCGATTTCCCCACAGGTGGGATTATCTGTGGATATCGCGGTATCAAAGAAGCATTCCATACTGGACGTGGCAAGCTAATTTTACGCGGTGTTCTTCGCTATGAAGATATTGAAAATACTACGGATAGACAGCGCATTGTTGTTGACGAATTGCCATACAATGTTAATAAAGCTCGTCTCATTGAATCTATTGCTGATTTGATCAATAGTAAAACAATCACCGGAATCTCCGATCTTCGTGATGAATCAGATAAAGACGGTTTACGTGTTGTTCTAGAGCTTAAGCGCAATGAAATGCCTGAAGTGATTATCAACCAGCTTTATAAATACACTGATTTGGAAATTACCTTCGGCTGCAATATGCTAGCTTTGGACAAAGGTATGCCGCGCATCATGAACATCAAGCAAATGATTGTTGCTTGGATTGAGCACCGCATCATTGTTATTAGACGCCGCACCAAATTTGAATTGAATAAAGCTGAAGCTCGTGCTCACATTCTTGAAGGCTTCTTAAAAGCTATTGATCATCTTGATGAAGTTGTAAGAGTGATTAAAGCCTGTAATAATCGCGATGAAGCTAAAAAAGAATTGATTGAACGCTTTCAATTTTCCGATCGGCAAGCGCATGCAGTTCTTGATCTGCGCTTGTATCAACTGACTGGCCTGGAACACGATAAAATCAATTCTGAATATCAAGAGCTTTTAAAGAAAATTGATTATCTTCGTGCTGTTTTAGCAACTGATAGCATGGTGCGTGATATCATTAGAGAGGAATTGGCTGATGTATTAAAGCACTATAAGCCAGAACGCAGAACGCAGATTATCGCAGCAGAAAGCGAAATGAATATGGAAGACTTGATCGCTAATGATCAAGTGATCATCACTATTTCTGAAGACGACTATGTCAAACGTATGCCTATAGATACATTCAGAGAACAGAGACGTGGTGGTCAGGGTGTTACGGGGATTTCGATGAAGCGCGAGGATGATTCCATTAAGGGGCTCTATGTGGCTTCTATGCATGATAACTTGCTGATTTTTACAAATTTAGGTCGTTGTTATTGGCTCAAAGTATGGAACATTCCTGAAACTGGTCGAAAATCAAAAGGAAAACCACTCGTTAATCTACTCGAAGATATTCGCCCTGAAGAGAAAATTGCTACAATTCTTAAAGTCTCATCTTTTGAAGAACCAGCCTGCATCCTGATGGCTACACGCAAGGGTATTGTTAAAAAAACTCAGCTAAGTGAATTTAGCAATCCGCGTCGCAAGGGGATTTGGGCGCTAGGAATTGATGAAGGGGACGAATTAGTTGCTGCCCGCTTGGCCAAAACAGAACAGCAAATTATGCTTTTCACGCATAAGGGCATGGCTGTGCGTTTCGATGAGTCTAAAGCACGTCCGATGGGTCGTACAGCTCGTGGCGTTAAAGGTGTTACGTTGCGTGATGAAAGCGACTATATCGTTGGCTGTGAAGTAGTCAATGGCAATGAAAGCATCTTGGTTGTCTGCGAAAATGGATTCGGTAAACGCTCATTAGTTGAAGGCTTCCGTCAAACAAATCGTGGTGGAGTAGGTGTGCGTTCAATCATAACCAGCGATCGCAATGGCAATGTTGTTGGAGCCCTCTGTGTTAAGGATAGCGATGGAATGGTAATGATTTCTTCATCCGGTCAAACAGTGCGTATCAGCATGCGAGACCTAAGAGTCATGGGACGAAATACGCAAGGAGTCAAACTGGCTAATTTACGTGAAACAGACTTTTTGGTGGCTATTCAAAAAATTGAGGATAGTGATCAACCTGGCGTTGAAGACGAGTCGCTTGTAAATGGAACAACAATAGAGGTAGTTCCACCAGCTTTTTCAGTTTCTGATGAAGAAAGTGGTGTTGAAGATCTTGTTGATGAAGAAATTGAAGATGTTGAAGGTGCTGCTGATGATTTAGAAGGCTTAGAAGACCTTAAAGAAAATGATGATGAAGATAGCTAATCAGCCTCACCCGCGATTTATTACATTTGAAGGTGGTGAGGGCGCAGGAAAAACCACTTTGATGAACTATCTTCAAAATCAACTTGAATTTTGGGGGTACTCTGTTACGAGGACTCGTGAGCCAGGTGGAACATTGCTTGGCGAGCAAATTAGAAATTTGCTGCTTTCGCATATTGATATGCCAATTTGTGGCAAATCTGAGTTGTATCTTTTTCTTGCTGTCCGTGCTCAGCATATTGAGGAAGTGATAGCCCCCGCCCTTAGTCGTGGTAAAATTGTAATGTGCGATCGTTTTAATGATTCTACGATTGCCTATCAAGGTGTTGGGCGAGGGTTAGGGATTGAATATGTTAAAGAAATATGCTTGAGCGCTTGTGGGGATATTCTGCCCGACCTTACTTTATATTTGGATGTCGATCCAATAGAAGGGTTAGCCAGAACTAAACGCACCCACAAAGAGAATGCAGCGAGTGGGAATGTCGACCGAATCGAGGCAGAGCAGCTTCAGTTTCATAGAGATGTTCGCCAAGCTTTTATCGATTTAAGCAAAGCAGAGCCGGAACGGTTGTTCATTATCGATGCAAACCAAATACAATCAAAGGTCTTTGCTACAGCCAAGAAAATGCTGGAAGCAAAATTTCGGATTGATTAATTAAGTTTTCACTACACCCACAAAAAGAACAATAAGTGTCATGTTCGATCATATTATTGGTAACGTATCAGCAAAAAACTATTTAAAGCGAGTTATAGAAAGGGGAACCATTGGGAATTCTCTTTTGTTTGCTGGACCAGAAGGGGTGGGCAAAAGTTTATTTGCTGAATCTTTCGCAAAAGAAGTGATCTGCTTCAATGATCCAAATGGTCGCCATCGAGATAAAATTCAATCTGGCAATCATCCGGATATTCGCGTCTACCGCCCCGAAGGCAAAATCGGTATGCATAGCATTGCATCTATGCGTCAATTCAGCCAAGAAGTGTATCTCTCACCTTCTGAGGCCGATTATAAGGTTTTCATTCTTCACGAAGCTGAACGAATGTTATCGTATAGTGCTAATGCTTTATTGAAGACATTTGAAGAACCCCCCTTAGATACTATTATCATTTTGCTATCGAGTTCTTCCTCAACGTTGCTGCCAACAGTGCTGTCCCGTTGCCGCATGATTTACTTTAAATTGCTTTTAGAGGAAGATGTCGCTTCATTTCTGATGAAGCATCATCAAAAAAATTCCGAAGAAGCTCAAGCAATAGCTTTGCTAGCTCAAGGCAGCATAGGCAATGCTTTACGGCTGATTCAACAAGGAGGTGACCCATTGCGCACCATGGTCATCAATTTATTGTCTCAGAGCGAGCTATTAACTTATAAGCAGATCGCAGAGTGTGCAGGTGCAATTGCCGAACAGATGGAGTTAGATAAGAAGGAAATTGAAGATGATGTTCGTGGTTATCTCAAGAAAGAGGCCATGGATAATCTTTCTGCAGCTCAAAAGCAAAGTATTGAAAAAGAAATTGAAGGAGCTGTCGCTATGAATATAGCTCAAAAGGCTCAATCTCTTTTTAATATTATACTTGGTTGGTATCGTGACTTACAAATGATTGGGGTGAACGGTAATCGGCAATACGCAATCCATGGCGATTACCTCTCAGTCTGTGAAGAAAATTATCATCGAGGGGGTAGTCTGCCTCTTGAATTGGTGCAAAAGGTGCTTTCAGAAGCTCGACTCGCGCTCGAAAGGTCGACTTCGTTAAATATTTGCTTCGAAAATCTTTTTCTGAAACTCAATTTGATTAAAATCTAGTTATAAACCATCTTGACAAAGTGAAAGACCCATGCTTTTTTCAAACATGGGAATTTAGCGTTGTTATTTAGGTAAATTATTAACAAACTGCAATATTATTTGTTGAGTGCGTTTTTGATTAACGACACAATAGCTAACAAAGCACCTCCACCAATACCACCACTTGCAATATCTCCTATGATGCTCCCAATATCTAATCCTGGTGCTGCCTGAGCTGCTCCCTGTGCGACTTCTGTACTAGTTTGAGCAGCACCTTCAATTGCCTTTAAAATAGCAGCTCCTATACCGCCACCAAAAAAGCCAGCAATAGAATTACCTAGTGTTCCAAGACTTTTATCTTTTAAACTTGCACCAGCAAGGTTGCCACCAGCCACACCACTAATTAAACTAATAATCAAATTAACCCATTCCATAAGACCCCCTTTTTTTTGTTTTTAAGATAAATCTATTTTTATATTTAAAAATAAAATTTGTCAAATTTATTGTTAGCATAGTCTTTATAGTAAAAATTAATTTTAAAAACCCTAATTATACTGAGCAGAAGATTATTCAGAAGAAAAGAGTGTTTTTCTATGAAAATATTTCTTCATATTTGAGAAAAAAAACTGGCAAAAAAAATAGATAATTTGCATAATTCAGCTCAGTATTTTTCAATTCAACCCTTAAAATTAAGGTAGTATTATGTGTGCAAAACATCAAGAAATCGAACTTCCTTTCGATATCGTTTCACTTGCTAGTGATTTAAAAGAAATTAAAACAAATTTAGATGAGGCGATTGCTTCTTCTGAAGACTGTCCTGAAGAAATTGATCTTCTTTTAGGCGTTGTAGAAAGCCTACAAGGTATGATTAAAGGCATAAGCCCAGATAAAATGGACCGTAAGTCTAAAATCTCTCTTCTAGCCCACTTTACACTATTCCAAGAATTAGTTTCGACGCTTGAAGGCGACGATTTTGATGACGAGGATTTTGAAGATGAAGAGGAAGAAGAAGAAGAAGAAGAAGGCGAGGAATAGTCTTTTTGAAGGAGTGGCGACACTCCTTCTCCTTTCTTATTTTTTAACTTTCTAATGTCTTTTTCTAACAGTTCGCTTTTTTTTTGTATTCATAACTTAATTTTTCTCTCTAAGCGTCATTTTTCCCTCCACTTTTGCGTTTTTTCTTATTCTTTGAAACTTAGATTGGACCAACGCAGTAGTCAGGGCGTCTCGCCCAAACCTAGTTGATCTTCTCAATTTATAACAAATCACTTCGCAAAATAAGTTCTATTTTGTTCCGCTACCTCGGCTAGGCCTCCCACACCAAGGTAGCCGCGGCGTCCCGCCCTAGCCCGAGTTTACAAGATATTGAAAAAAAAATTTCCAAGTTACTTGCTATCATGCATTTAAATGTATGTTACTGTATTACCCTGAAAGAAAATTGTGCATTTCAAACAGCTCTGCAAGCTGTTTCTGCTTTGGCGACATACGACTTATACTAAGCACATCTTTAGAAGACCCTTTAGGATATATTGTAGCAACTTCACGAATTCCGGATACTTCATCTAGTAACTTCCAGAGCGATAATTCAATTCCAGATTCACACGCAACCTTTCTAGCAAGGCTTGCTAATAGTAATGCTAAAACGCAATATAATCCATGAACTTGAATTTTTTGATCGGTCCAGTGAAAAGAAGGTTGCCAACGTAAATAATCGACATTTTTCATTCTTTTAAATGCTTCCTCGATATGACTCAAACTTCTATAAGTCTCAATAACATTTTCTGGGTTCCATTTTAGATGATTACTGATTAATGCTGTTCTTCCTAATCTATGATTAAGCAGAAAATCACATTGTTCTCGATTTAATGAATACGATATTTGAGGTACCTTCTTTACCATTTTTATTTCGACAGTGAATAAATCTTTCATAAATTCTTTTGCTAGTATACTCCTAATCCTTTTCTCCGCATCTTTTATAGTTAGAGGCTTTCCTGTACCTGTACCATCACGACGTTTATTAAGTGCATCGTAATATTCCTTCAACTCCCTCTGACACTTTACCATATCATTACTGATTCCATTTAATTGTTCTGTAAAGAAGCTTTCAGAATATGTAAGAACGCACATGCATTTTGTGCCGCAATATTGAACAAATTCGCAATAAACTTTTGTCCCTGCTATAGTCTGTAAAGGTTCAAACATCTTTATATTTGTTTCAAAAATTTCAGAAACCTGAGGTGAAGGTATAGCAATAACAAAGTGGTGTCCACCCACAATGATATCTTCCATAGCATTATCTGAGATATTTCCTTTATCTAACACATACGTGACTTTTTCCTCAGACGGAACAATTCTTTTATGACTCTCATGAAGTTCTCTTGCTATATCTGGAAATAGTCCTCTGTCTGGTCGATTTCCCTCATAAGTGCGGTGAAATAATGGAATCTGCCAATCTTTCGTTACTATTAATGCAAGGCTTACCTGTCTTAAATGGTGTTTCTTTGCTTTATTATGACCTCTTTGAGCAATTGTACAACGCTTATTAGATGAGTCAATATAGGTATAAAAATTTGTAGTATCGTATAAAAAAACCGATGGGTCGAGTTGGAATTCTTTCAGAACTATCTGTGAAACTTGTTCTTGTATGGTTTTAATCGACTCTTCTGAAAGCAAATCCATATGATTCCAAAAAGCTTGGCTGGTAAAGGCCTTTTTATCAAACCCCCAAATGCGGGGCAGTATTGTGCCTTCGTACCAGTCACTAATTTGAACCTTGCTACATGGATCTAGAGCCCGGTTTAAAACAGCGAGTAAAATATAATGGCCCAAGGTAGGGCCTTGTTTTTTCTTTATGCTTTGCTGGTTAATAACATCTAAAAGATTGATTCTATTTGCTATATTCAGCAGAGTTAAAACCCCTCCAGCTTCAGAAATAACACTTTCGATTGGTTTTTCAGATTGTTTGTTTTCAATTAGTTGATCAAATGTTCCCAGATACTTCTGCCAAACTATTCGTGGTTTACCATTCACACGAGCTGATTTAACAGCATAGTAATAAGGACGTCCATGTTTTATTTTTTTAATTATGCTTCCCATATATTCCTCAAGAGATGGTTAGGGTAATACAATATTAATAAAATAGTGTTTTAGCATATTTATAAGATATATTTCAATTAATTATTTTAGGGTAATACAAAAACAGTTTGCAAAATATTGATTATAAGTGATTTAAGTCTTATTGAGTTGATATCTTGTAAACTCGGGCTAGGCTGGTCAATCTGGCTAAAAATCCCCTGAAAAACATTTTCCATATTTCGTTCCAAATAGTCTCTTTTAGGTGGAGCAAATGCCCTTCCCCCAGTCGGGGGAATCGTTATTAGCCCCGGGTGCAGCGATTAGCGGAACCCGGGGATTAGATAATAAAATAAATGCGCCCCGGTAGGGGCGCAAGGAACATAATAGTTCCTAGGGCGAGTTCTAGATGATTTTTTGACTAATAGCTTTCTTGCGCCCC
>JACDGH010000090.1 GCA_013815395.1 Parachlamydiaceae bacterium | reverse complement strand
CCTTCTTTTGGAATCCATAAAAAAAACGGCGCGTCATTAAAGCCTGTTTAGGAATATCCAAAAAACTACAAGCCAAATCATTCATTTTTCTAAAGTCATACAATAACCATCCATCAATTCCTAAAAAATTTAAAGAATGTTGCGCTTCCTTTAAACGACCAGTAAAATCCATTTCACCTCAAATTAAAAATAATAATATACATTCTAATCAATTTAACTTATTTTAAGGGAAAGCAGTCACTAAATGCAAGGAAGGTATTATGTCTAATTTTAGCACCCCCACAGTTTTTGACGATCAGGCTTCTGATTCTTATAAGCCTTTACCGGATCATGAGTCTTCGAAAACATCAGGACAAGGTCTCTTTAAAGCTACGTTTCCTAGTCAAAACTATACACGCCTCGACTCCACTATACTAAATAATCTTTATACATCATGGAAAAGCGATAGTGACACTGAGAATACATATAGCCGTCCAATCGTTTTTGTAAACATCGATCAAAGAAATGTGAATCCAGAAAATAAGGAGCAAGAGGAAGAAGAAGATGTTACCCCTGAGTTTATTGATGAATTCAATAGACATATTGGCAATAGTAAGAAAAAAGAAAAAGCTCAACGCTTAATCGAAAAAATGCAGAGGTTGGGTGGGCTCATTCCCTCTATGGAAAATCAGGAAATAGATATTCCATCGGCGCGACTTGGTCTCAGCTATTTAGCCAGTTTAAATAGTCCAAAATATAAAATGGAAGCTTTAGATAACTTACTATTACTGCTTCAAAACGATCAGCTCCAAAAGGAGACTTCTACCAGTCTTGTTACTTTAGCAATTAGCATGATGCACCGCATGAACCGCGAATTGATGCAAACAGAAATTTTAGATGTTCAAATCAAGATTACTCAAATTTACAGTCTGATTGCAGAACTCCTACAAAGGCATTACGCCAAAAAACACATCAATGCTATTACCAAAGAGTTGAAAGTTGAGTTAATAGCTACTACGAAGGCACTTGGAGCACTCAATAGGCAAGGAGACCACAAGTTAAATTTTTATACTAAACATGCCCTGGAAGGGGTTCGTCGCCTTGTCGACGATCGCAAAGAGTTATTTGACTTAATAGAGCGTTTTTGCCATGCATTTGCAAGCTTGTATGCTCTCCGTGAAGGAGACTGTGCTTTAGGCTTCGATGAACTATTAAAAACTTTTAAAGATTTGGATCCTCATTTTTGCGGTAGTTGGTATAACGGTGTACTGATTTTAAACGAACTTGCTAAAGGAGCTAAAACGGATATTACTAAATTAATTGCTATCCAGGTTCTTTTGCGCGAAAAAGGAAAGCAATTAAACTGGAAATTTACTTACGCCGCTCTAGAAATCCTTTCTGATTTAGCATTAAATGGGACTACACACGAAATCAGAAAAAGAGCGTTTGAAGGAATCAAAGTATTAGGCCCAGATTTTCCTGGAGTGACTACTTTTTTAGATAATAAGAATCTGGCAAAATACGTGGATTTATCACCAGTAGCTCACTTTAAAAAACCCCATTATAAAAATCCAAATACAGTTTTAAGAGAGTCTTGCACGGAGCATTTAGGGAAAATAGCGTTTGAAAGTGAAGATCTTACTATTCGAAAAAAAGCAAGATTGCTGCTGGTTAGAAGATTTTCATTAGAAAAAAAAGAACAAATTCGGGCCTATTTAAAAAATATCGTACCCGAATCAAAAGATGAGCAAGCGCAATGGATAAAAGCATGACTTTAAAACAATAATGCTTATAATCTCGACTTTATGCACTTTCCTATGGAGAAACAATATGATTAAAATAGTGATTACTTATGCTACTGATTATGGAAACACGAAAAAACTGGCTGAATCTATAGCTTCTGGCTCCAAGACCCTTCCTGAGGCTGAAGTCATCATCAAAGTTATTGATGAAGTCACTGCCGATGAGATTAGTACATGCGACGCCCTTATTGTAGGCACACCTGTCCACATGGGCAGTCCAGACTGGAGAATTAAAAAAATGATCGACACCATATGCAGCCATCTTTGGATGAAAGATAAACTGGTTGGCAAAGTAGGGGGTGTTTTTGCTACAGGAGGTGGTTTCGGATGCGGTGGTGGTGGATGTGAACTATCCATGCTAGCACTATTAAACAACTTTGCTGAATTAGGACTGGTCATAGTGCCATTGCCAAAAAACACACCAGGATATCGTTTTGGCGGCTTGCAATGGGGACCCTATGCAAGATCGATGGGAATTAATATGGAGCAAACCGGCATTTCAAATGAAAGCCTCGAAGCGGCTTTTCACCATGGCGCTAACATAGCCAGGGTAGCTAAAGCCTTAAAAGGGACAACTCTTTTTGCAAAAGCCGAAGCAACAGTGGCTACACATGAAAAATAAAATTTTAACTCTATGCCTTCTTGTTTTAGTTGCAGCGGGTGGCTTTTTTTCAATATATCTAAGAGAAAAGCCTCCAGCTGTACCACAAACTGAACCAGCGAAAATTGAAACGCAAATACCGACATCTTCACAAGTGGAAGATCTAAAAATAGGTATTTTAGGAGAAAGTCGCAGCGATGGTTCAGAAGATCTTTCTTTTAATCAGAAAATATTGAGCGAACTGTTTCAAGTATTAAATGAACGCAACATAAGCGCCATTTTTTTTACCGGTAATCTGACTCTTGGTTGGTCCAAAACACAAGAGGCAGCAAAAGAGAAACCTCAGAAAAAAAACCTAGACCTCTCTAAGAACCTATTAAGGAATGATTGGACAGCCAAAGGGTTTTTATATGACCCAACAATTTTCCGCAGTCAATTAAAACAATTTTACACTTTTGTCAACTCTAGTTTTAGCTATCCCATAGCCTTCTATCCTATGATGGGCGACCATGAAGCTATTGGATTAAAAGCCACTGAGATTTTTGAAGAGGAGTTAAAAGTTAAAAGCGACAATCCTTCTATTGATCAAATTAGTTACTCGGTCTCAATAGGCGATGCTTTTTTTGCAGTCATTCCCACTAATTATTACGATACTGAAAAGAAAGAAATTATAGAACACACTATCACTCCAGATACTTTAACATGGCTGAAAACTGTTTTAAATGAAGCCAAAGCACATCATAAATATTTATTTGTTATGGGACATGAGCCAGCGTTTTCAACGCTTTCAATATTTAATAAGCCTTTTGGACTTGAATCTCATCCGGAGCAGCGTGACGCTTTTTGGAATATCCTCAAAGAACATGGCGTGTTGGCCTACTTTTCATCGCATGAACATGTTTACGACCGTTCTAATAGAGATGGTGTTTGGCAGATCATTAGCGGCGGCGGAGGCTCTCCATTAAACCAAGGGGGAGAAAATAACCATGCGTTTTTCCATTGCTTGCTATTGACAATACCCCAACAAGAAGAGGGTGTTCCTTCGGTTACTGTATTAGATAAAGAGGGAAATATCAGGGATTCTTTTGAACTCAATCAAGAAAAGCAACCTTTGCATCAATTCCGCATTTCATAAATGAAGTGACGAACGGCAGCCCAAAACCTTTGCTTAGGCTTGATTCAGGTTTAAAACCATCTCAAGGAGCGGTATGCCCTAAAGATTTACGACATACCGCTAGATTTTTTTGCATTATAAGTTAAAGAATAGAGATAAGCCGCCAAAGCCGAAACTTACAGGACGGCAACGTGGAGCCTGATAGACTTCCTCCACATAAGCAGGTGCTGCATAAACTGGTGCTGCGTAAGCAGGTGCAGGTGCTGCATAAACCGGTGCTGCATAAGCAGGTGCTGCATATGCATAAACAGGAGCATAATAAGGATCCTGTACTACCACCACTTGCCTGGAAACCATCGGGCGAACAGTTCTGCGCACAACATAAGCGTCGCGAGCTCCCACACTGGCACCCAAACCAACTTGAACATGAGCACCGCGGCCATGATGATTTCTAGCTTCAAGCGGAGTACTTTGCACAAATAATAAAATTGCCATCATAGAAAGCAAAGAACCTAAAAATATTTTATTCATATAAAACAACCTCGGTTTTAATTAAAAACTATTAATAAGTATTTATAAAAATAAAAATTTACTAACATCGATTTGTTAGTTTTTACAATTACTTATTTAATACACCTCACATTGTAATATTTTATTCTGTTTTTGGGAAGGGGTTTTTTTTAAGTTTTTTATAACGTTTTTTTTGCTAATTTTTAAAAAATTTGATATTCAGTCTATATGAACAATTACCGACATATATTCCCTAACGATCCTTTTACTCCTGAAAATATTCATCAATTTTCTGAAGGGCTCACTGCTGCTTCTACAGTGGATTTAGTTGATCTTATTGCATCCCGTCCGATAGAGGAAGAACTTCTGATTTTCAATGTCCTTCCGGCCGCAAAATCAGTGCGGCTTTTTGAATACCTACCTTTCAAAATTCAAAAGCGCATTCTAGCCTCTCTTCCATCCCTACGAGTTGTGCATCTACTTAATGCTCTTTCCCCAGATGATCGCACGGCTCTTTTAGAAGAATTACCTACAGATTTAACAAATCAGCTTTTAAAATATTTATCTCCAGAAGAAAGAACGCTTTCAATCAAGCTTTTAGGATATCCTGAAGACAGCGTTGGTCGATTAATGACCCCTGATTATGTTGCCATAAAAATGGATTGGACAGTCAGGCATGTCTTAGATTACATTCGAGAAAATGGGAAAGACAGCGAAACCATTAACATCATTTATGCTGTAGACGATGATGGAAAATTAATCGACGATTTTCGTATCCGCGAATTTTTATTCGCTTCGCTTGATGCACACGTTAAGGATTTATCCGACCACAAATTCATAGCTCTTAATGTGGGCCTTGATGAAGAACAGGCAGTAAATATTTTTAGAAAATATGAACGTGTTGCCCTGCCTGTTATTGACAACAAAGGAATGCTGTTAGGAATAGTCACCTTTGATGATATTATGGCCGTTGCAGTAGAAGAGGATACTGAAGACTTCCAAAAAGTAGGGGGTAATGCTGCCCTTAATGAGCCTTATATGGAAATTCCTTTTTTTAGTTTGATGTACAAACGAATTGGCTGGCTTGTCATCCTTTTTCTAGGAGAAATGTTAACAGCCTCTGCCATGGGCTACTTTGCCGACGAGATTGCCAAAGCTGTAGTGTTAGCGCTCTTTTTACCTCTAATCATTTCTAGTGGGGGCAATGCGGGATCCCAAGCTTCCACTTTAATCATAAGAGCATTAGCTTTGGGGGAAGTGAGTTTAAAAGATTGGTGGAGGGTGATGCGAAGAGAAATATTTTCTGGAATTTTTTTAGGATTTTTTCTGGGATTAATAGGTTTTTTCCGCGTAGCTATGTGGAGTTATTTTTCAGATATCTATGGAGTGCATTGGTTACTCATTGGCGTGACAATTTTCTTTGCGCTGATCGGAATCATTTTGTGGGGAACTTTATCAGGTTCAATGCTTCCCCTCATACTCAAACGATGTGGATTTGATCCTGCAGTATCTTCAGCCCCATTTGTTGCCACCTTAGTGGATGTCACAGGCCTGATTATCTACTTTTCGATAGCAATGATAGTGTTAAAAGGCACATTATTATAAACGCTGAATTTTTTAGAGGGATTGACTATGGAATCTTTGAAATCGGATTTAAAGCCTCCTAAGCGCATGGCGACACATCAATTTATAAAGAAACTGGGGCGCAATGTATTAATTGGTTCCGCAATTATAGCCATCTCGCTTTTTTTAGGAATGTTAGGTTATCATCATTTTGAAAAATTGCCCTGGATCGATGCTTATGTGAATGCTTCTATGATCTTGTCGGGCATGGGACCAGTCTCCCCTTTAAATACTGAAGCCGGCAAAATTTTTGCCGGCACCTACGCCTTATTTAGTGGCATTGTTTTTTTAGTAATTATTGCGATTATTTTCGCCCCTCTCATCCATCGATTCTTTCATCAGTTTCATCTCGATGATCAGTCTAAGTGAAATCTCTGAAAATAATGCTTAATTGCACATTAGACTTTCCCCCTTTTAACTGCTTGCATTCTAATTTATCTTCTAGATAAAATGCTTTTTTCAAATGATCTAAAAGGATGAATGCTATGTCCGAAGTTAAAGCTTCAGGGAAAATGGAAAAATTAGTTGCTTTATGCAAACGTCGTGGATTTATATTTCAATCCTCAGAGATTTACGGGGGCATCAATGGCTTTTGGGATTACGGTCCTTTAGGCGTAGAACTTAAAAGAAATATTAAAGATGCTTGGTGGTACGATATTGTACGCGCCCCAAAAGCTGGCATCGACGGCAATCTCCTTGACATTGTCGGCCTAGATTGCTCAATCGTTATGAATCCCAAGGTATGGGTGGCTTCGGGCCATGTCGGCGGTTTTAGCGATCCAATGGTCGATTGCAAAGAAACAAAAAGCCGCTATCGGGCAGATCACCTTCTATGTGCAGAAGTGATCGCCATGCAAAAAGAGCAACAAATCACTTTAGGCTGGTTAACTGTTCTAGAAGGTGATGATTCCCTTGTCAATTGGACCAAAAAGGCAGAGAAATTACTAAAAAAGAAAGGTGGAGGCGATGTCATCGCTCCAACAGCACTAACTCCCTATGTGGATTTATCATCTCAAATTCAAAAGGAAGCTATCGGTCCTGATACTGATACTCCTGGCACCTTGACTGAGCCACGTCAATTTAATCTGATGTTTAAGACAAATGTCGGAGCCATGGAAGATGCTACTTCTGTCGCTTACTTGCGTCCGGAAACGGCTCAAGGGATTTTTGCAAATTTTCGCAATGTTATTGACACAAGCCGAGTAAAAATTCCATTCGGTATAGCCCAAATTGGAAAAGCCTTTCGAAATGAAGTCACCCCTCGCAATTATATTTTCCGCTCGCGAGAATTTGAACAAATGGAGATTGAATTCTTCGTGCCCCCCAAAGATGCGGCTGCCTGGTATGAGTTCTGGCGTCAACAGCGCTATCAATGGTGGCAATCGATAGGTATTTCAGCTAACAATTTGAGATTGCGTGAACAAACTAAAGTCGAATTGGCTCACTATGCCAAAGAAGGGTCTGGAAGCAGCGATATCGAATATCGCTTTCCGTTCACCGATCCTGGATTTGGCGAGCTTGAGGGCATCGCTCACCGCACCGACTATGATCTGCGGCAGCATGCCTCCCATTCCGGACAAGAGGATCGCTTTAAATATTTTAATCAAGAAAACAATGAAAAGTATTTTCCGCATATTATCGAGCCTTCAGCTGGCGCAGATCGCGGTGTTCTGGCATTGCTTTGCGAAGCTTATACAGATGACCCTAATCGCCCAAGCGGCGTCGTAATGAAATTCCACCCACGCATGGCTCCCATTAAAGCCGGCATATTCCCACTTGTCGATAAAGATGGCATGCCTGAAATAGCTCGCAATTTATATATTACTTTGCGAAAGAAATGGAATGTGCAGCTGGATGTTAAGCAAAGTGTAGGAAAAAGGTATGCACGCATGGATGAAGCTGGCACGCCCTTTTGCTTCACCATTGACACGCAAACACTTAGCGACCAGACTGTGACTGTTCGCTACCGGGACACTTTGCAGCAAGAACGCATTGCCATCGCGCAAGTGCCAAAGTTTCTTGAGGATAAGTTAAATATCGGCCTAGAATAATTAGGGCAGAGAAGCAGATCTGAGGCAAGAAAAGCTGAAGATCTGCTTCTGTGAGTTTAGGGGCTAAAGAGGGAACGTAGAGTCGAGGAGAGACCGGAGACGAAGGGAGCTAAAGGATTATAACATCCTCTATTTTTTCTCTTACTAAAACCTTTTCTTTTGGAATACACAAGTAATTGTAATCTTCAAGAGGGCTTAATTCATACCCTAAATTTCTGATAAAATCCAGCCTTTGCTCACATTCAGCATTCGGTAGTACTTCTACAATCATCACTGGTTTATTTTTAAGAATAGTTTTTATTCCACCTTTTAGAGCTTCAATTTCATAACCTTCTATATCAATTTTGATAAAACTAACATTTTGAATGTTAAAATCATCTAATTTTTTCATGCTTATAGCTTCCCCATTTTCGCCAATCATAGCCATCCCTTCATTTGTTGAGCAGGGATGAAAAATATGAGCTATTTTTTCATACTCCCCTAGAGCTACTCGATGGGGGTGAACATTTTCACAATTATTCAATGCTACATTAACAGTTAATTCCGTAAAAAGCTTCGCTTGTGGTTCAAACACATGGACAGCCCCTTTATTACCTACAATTCTCGATAAACTCAATGCATGCGTGCCAATATGTCCTCCCAAATCCAATACTGTGTCCCCTGCTTTTACATATTTGGAAAATAATTCTTCAATTTGAGGTTCCCATTTTATACCTTTTTTAATGTAGTGCGATTTTACCCAATCCCATTTTTCATCGACCCAATAAAGGTCTTCATTCACCTGAAACAAGCTATAGGTATCGACGGGAAATTGCTCAAGATACTTCTTTAAATTCGCATCAGAATTTACATCCGGATTTAATCTAGAAGCAATTTCACGCACATCTTCCCTATCGATATTTTTTGTCACACAAGGAATCAATATATCCTTCTGAAGAACGCCAAAGTTGAAGAATCCAAATTCTCTTTCATTGCAAATAAATTGAGAAATTTGATTAGCTCTAGCCACATTGCTGAAGGCAATAAAATCCCAAGGAGACGAAGGCTCGCCAAAGGAGAGCTCATCCACATACTTATTTTGAATAAGATAGGCTGCATGCACGCAATCGGCTTTAAAAGTACCAATTTTTTTTCTTTCCATGATGTCATAATAGTCCAGATGCTCTTTGTAATATCCAGATTCATCTGCGCTCAAAAAAAAATTTCGATACACATCACTATGTTTAGGAGCAGGCCGCAGAAGAGGTGCAATGATCGGTAAGTTTTTTTGTGCCAGAAAGCGCAAGGTAAAGGGTTTTAAGAATACATCAGATGAGGTGATAAATAAAAGATCTGATTCAGTAGATTCACGCAGAAAGGAATTTTTGATTTGGCTGGCGGGCAATGTGCTTTTTTCGCACGTAATTGATGCATATTTGCCGGATAAAGATTGACACCAGTCACGCACCTTAGTTTGGAT
>JACDGH010000089.1 GCA_013815395.1 Parachlamydiaceae bacterium | reverse complement strand
GTATTATGCTGTTCCTCTGGAACAAAAAAGTCTTGATAAAGGTGTTGATTGTGAACTTAAAAACTGTTTTTGTTCCGGAGAAACTTAATAATACTAGCCCATGCGTGCAGTTCCGGAGTAACAAACCGTGGGTACATGCCTTAAAGCTAAAACTTAAGTTGCAGTAAGCATCTAAGCAAAAAATGCCTTATGGCACATGCAAAGCCCTGACTCAAAGCTGAAGTGCACCACTTTTATAACTGTCGCTTCCCTGGTTGCCTGGGTTAAGGCTTAGACTTTGGTTAGAGGAGGTGTGTACTATAAACTCCTTATTAAGTTCGCTTCAACGGACCCTCGTGGATTCAAGGGCGCTGAAGGTGTTAAATAAATAAATTACTTAACTTGGGTCGATAAGCTGCGATTAACATATATAAAAAGACTAGTAATACTAGTGAGCGTAATGAAAATTCCAATCGCTAAAGTTCCTTTACCGCAAACAACCCAAGTCCTTGGAGTATCAAGATTGTGATGATGTCGTCGTCTTTCAAGGAAACAGCTTAGCGCAGCACCTGTGATTGTAAGGACAGTCCCAACTAAAAAAGATGATTCCATTACATTGCAATATTTATTGCAAATTATAGTATTTTGCGAAGCTAATCCTGAAATAATCATCAATAATTTATCTTTAAAATATGAGTCTTTGATTGAATTAATTTTTGCTTAATTTTGAATGTATTTGACTTTAGCATATACCTTTTTTCAAAACAATGAAATTTCGTTCTAGGAAAGAATTAGTTTGCTTCCATAGTAAATCTCAGGAGGTCTTTTAAAGCGGATTATATTTATTTTAGTAATTTTTTAGCTTTACTTCTTATACATCATTAATGGCACTTAAGGTAATTTTCTGATCCTTCCCAGCATGTTTTAAACATTTACTGCTAAGCAAGGATGAAAAATATTTTTTATCTTTCAGTGGTTTGCAGTTGCCTTCCTTCAAACTTGCAGCTTAATTTTTCAACGAGGCCATGTCGATAACAAATCGATATTTGACATCACTCTTGAGCATGCGCTCGTAAGCTTCGTTGATTTTTTGAATAGGAATGATTTCGATATCGGAAAGGATATGATGCTCGGCACAGAAATCTAGCATTTCTTGCGTTTCATTAAGTCCACCAATTAAAGATCCTGCGAGCGCTTTTCTATAAAATATCAGATTTCCGAAATTGGGCGTAGGATGTGGTTTTTCAGGATATCCTACAAGGCACATCGTGCCATCGCGCTTGAGGCAATTGAGATAAAGATCAAGATTATGGGCTACAGACACCGTATTGATAATAAAATCCAGGGAACTAGCATATTTTTTCATGTCATCAGGATTGTTGGACAAAGCTACATCATTAGCTCCTAGTCTTTTTGCATCTTCTATTTTGCTCTTGGACGTCGTAAATAATACAACATGTGCCCCCATGGCATGAGCGAGTTTAATGGCCATGTGGCCGAGTCCGCCAAGCCCAACAACACCTACCTTTGTCCCTTTTCCGATTTTCCAATGTCGTAGTGGGGAATAGGTGGTAATCCCTGCACACAGAAGGGGAGCTATGCCTGCAAAATCTTCTTCTTTAAAAGCTTTAGGGATATTTAGCACAAAGCTTTCATCGACAACTATTTGATTAGAGTATCCGCCATAGGTGGTTTTGCCATCAACTCGATCGGGGCTGTTATAAGTCATCGTCGACCCCCTTTCACAATATTGTTGGAGGCCTTCCTGGCAGCTTGGACATTTGCGGCAAGAATCAACCATAACACCTACGGCAACTGTGTCGTTTGCATGAAAGTTTTTAACTTCGCTACCAATTTTAATAATACGACCAACTATTTCATGTCCAGGCACCATTGGGTAAATCGAATTTTTCCATTCATTTCTAACAGAATGAATATCGGAGTGGCATACGCCGCAATATAAGATCTCTATCTGAATGTCGTGAGGACGAAGATCTCGTCGCTCAAAATCAAAAGGGGCGAGTGGTGCTGTAGCGGATTGAGCAGCGTAACCTTGAGCTTTAGTCATAATATATCTCCTGTTTTAAAAATTAACGTTAACATTATTTGTAATTATACATCAATTTTTTTTATAATTTATGAAATGTCATCCAAGTGCAACGCGGAGGAGAAACTCCTGAAATATTCCTTCAAAATAGTTATAAGTTGCTGGACGCTGCTTTTGAAATAAATCCACAAGGCACTCCTGCCAAAGAATGTCTGGAATATTCATTGCGAAAAAATAGTGGTAAGCGGATTTCGCGCTATTTCTTTTGCGATGGGGTACCAAATAGGGGTGAGGCAGCTAAGAACGCCATCGCTCAATTAGTGAAACATCTAGGGGTACAGACTAGCCTTGAAGAATATCGCCGTTATTTTAACGGATTTAATGAAGCTCTGCAAACACGAAAAATAGAGAATAATAAGGATGTCATTAAAGCTAGACATAATTGGGAATCTTTCTTTCACGAATTTGTTGTGGAACGCTCGGCTAAAAACATTTTGGGAGTTAAAAACTTTCAGCAGCTAATGAAAACGTAAATTCAAAGATCGAAGAGGCGAGTACTTTATAAATATCACTTTTCGATCGTTAAATCCTATGTGTTTAATTTTTTTTTGAGCAAAACCTGTGGAACACACTTTAGAACTGTGTTACCAAGTCTTTAAAAATTTATTAGATTCACTGTTCATAATACTCCGATTAATGGCTTGTTCTAACTCCTTATCTGCCCCCGCTGCAGCTGAAGCTGTTGATGCATTTACCATTTCATTAAAACCTATTGGAACTCCCTCCATAGAAATATTTTCGGCATGATCCAAGTGTGTTTGCCTCAAAACGCCTTCATTCTTCACATTTGTTGTCCCTAGTAAATTTCCAGGAATGTCCATTGTTAATTTTGTTGGAATATCAAAATGCAATTCTCCCCTCCGCCCATAAAATGTATCGTCATTTCTATTTTTATTCGTACCGTCTTTTTTTTGTTGTGCAAAAACAAATATTCCGTGCCCTTCGTATTCTATATCGGCTTTATACCCTGAAACTTGTTCTCCTTTTAAAAATTCGAGTAAAAAAAACAAACCACCACCGTGAGAAACAGGGATTGATGTAGAATTGTCAGAAATGTAACCTTTTTCTTTAACTACTTCAGGTTGCATTTCTTTAACTACTTTTTCAGGTTGCTCAGTTTTAGCTGAAGGAGGATAATCTCTCCAATCTTCCTGTTTAGATACGAGTGCTTTTTTAATTAATTTTACAATATTTTCATTTAATGCCGTAGGGTCGCTTAGCATAAAAAGCAAACATTTCATGGAAGCGGAAGGCATTGTAGATCTTCTTTCTCCTGAAAATAATGCATAAGCGATCATTCTTAATTGTAAGCGACTACCTTTAGCCCCTTCTAATAAAGAATCAACTTTTATATTAAATCCAGGTGTAAGGAATTGATTTACTGTAACATATTTAATTTCTGATAAAAGGTCATTAAAAAATTGGATATTTGAATCATCAATTCCGTTCATGCAATTAGCAGAAAACTGTTTAACTTCTTTCGATTGCTTTTCATATTCGAGAGCTAAATTTACTTGACCTGATACTAAATGGGAGTCTAATGCAGGTTTATTAAGTGGTGAATTTATCGATGCAAATTCCATGGTAAATCTTTCTAAAGGATTTTTAGGAGATTTTTTTATATTATAAGATTCAATTTTTTTGTTGAGAGCAGCATGCATAGTTCTATCATCTCTTGTAATTCCCTCCGAATCGAAAACGAACTTTGCAATTTTATTTAGTTTATAATCACTTGGATTGAGTATATTTGCGTCTAACCATGTGCAAATCCCTTTTTCTTTCGCAACAATTTTATTGTCTTTCAATGCAAAAATATGATTATTATAAGAATTCTCAGTGTTGTGCACAAAAGGAGAAGTCGGATTCATTTATACCTTCCTTAATTTAAAAAAATACAAGGCTCATATACATATTATAATATAAATAAATTTAATTTAAATCCTAATTAGCTTTTTTATATTAATATATTTAACTTTACATATAAATTGATTGCATTGATATTCATTTTTTATAGTTTGTTAAATTAATAAATTCATTCATTATTGTTCTTATCATTATAATCCTAAAAAAAGAATCCACTCTCAGTGTTTGTGCCTATAATAAAAAATTATTATGCACTTGTGGTTTTAACTGTCCTTCCGAGGATTATCGCACCTTCTTTTTCTTGCATTCTATTTTATTTTCTGTATGCTGATGGTCTGAAATTATTAAATTTTTGTGTGAAAAATGAAGATACCTTTAAGTTGGCTTAAGCAGTACATTAATATTGAAATAACTCCTGGGCAAATTGCCAAAACTCTAACCAATGCTGGTTTAGAAGTCGATGCGATTGAAAAAATAACCCCAGGCTTTGAGCATGTTGTCGTAGCTCGTGTTATTGCCGTGCAAAAACATCCTGAAGCCGACAAGTTGTGTTTGGCAGAAGTGACGGATGGGCAAGAAACTTTTCACGTGGTCTGCGGGGCACCAAACTGCCGCCCTGGGATTAAAACTGCCTTAGCTATTGTAGGTGCAACCCTCAAAGATGCTGAAGGGAAACAATTCAAGATCAAGAAATCAAAGATCCGGGGTGTTGACTCTTTCGGCATGCTCTGCTCTTCGAGTGAATTGGGACTTTCAAAAGAAAGCGACGGGATCATTGAATTCGCAGAACATATTAAAGAAGGCACGGATGTCGCTGAATTATATGGCGATGTCGCCTTTGAAATTTCGTTGACGCCTAATTTAGGTCATTGCCAAAGTCTTATTGGCGTTGCAAGGGAATTGTCTGCGGCAACCGAAACGCCCGTTAAATTTCCAAAAATTCACGTACCAGAGTCTGGCGATCTTATTAAAAATGACGTGACATTGCAAGTTTTAAATCCAGAAGCATGTCCAAGATATGTTTGCCGGCTTATCAAAGGGGTGACGGTATCTGCCTCTCAGGATTGGTTGAAAGCTCGACTGGAAGCCTGCGGAATTCGATCTGTTAATAACGTGGTTGATGTCACCAATTATGTTTTATTGGAAATGGGACACCCGTTGCATGCCTTCGACTTTAACCAAATTGAAGGCAAAGGTATCGTTGTAAGAAATGCACATGCCGGAGAACGATTTGTCACTCTTGATGATAAAGAGCGTTTATTGGAAGAGTGTGATTTACTTATTTGCGATAAAGCAAAGCCTGTGGCCCTCGCTGGAATTATGGGTGGACTAAATTCCGAGGTCACTGAAAGCACAAAAGACATTTTGATTGAATCTGCATACTTTGCTCCAAGCATAATTCGAAAGACGAGTAAACGGTTAGGTATGTTTACAGATGCTTCAAAACGGTTTGAAAGAGGAACTGATCCAAATGTCCTTATTCGTGCTGTCGATAGAGCGGCTATGCTGATTGAACAAGTTGCTGGAGGGCACGTAAGTTGCGGAATCATAGACGTGGCATCTAAAGAGTTTCCTGAAAAGCAGATCAAATGTCGCCTGACGCGCATCAACGCTTTGCTTGGAACACAGCTGAGTTTGAATGAAGTTGAAAATATTTTTAAGCGCTTAGAACTTTCTTTTATTTGGAACGGTCAAGATGAATTTATGGTGAGAGCACCCACTTATCGGAATGATTTACAAGAAGAGATCGATCTTGTAGAAGAAGTGGCTCGTATCTATGGTTATGATAATATTAAACAGGCTACCACACGTTATGCTTCCACTTCATTGCCACATGCCCCGATTTTTCTTTTTGAACGGCAAGTGCGCTCAAGACTTGTTTCAGAAGGTCTTCAAGAATTCTTAACTTGTAATTTGATAGGCCCCTCCCTACTAGATATTGTACAGGGTTCGGATACTCCCGAAAATTATTTTGTAAAAGTTCAAAATCCCACATCGGTGGAGCAGTCCACCTTGCGAATATCCCTCTTACCAGGCTTACTACAGGTCATTAAATATAATTGGGATCACCAAAATCATAATATTGCCGGGTTTGAAATTGGACGTGTCCATTTCAAAGAAGGGGAACATTTTAAAGAGCAATCGGTGGCCGGTATCATATTAAGTGGGATGCAACGAGCCGCTCATTGGGATGCAAAGCCAGATGAAAGTGATTTTTTTGATCTAAAAGGAATTGTGGAAAACTTGCTAAAAGAATTGCAAATTAAGGATATCTCTTTTCAGGGTGGAGAGGCCTCTGCATTTCATCCTGGGAGACAAGCTTCGATATATTCCGGTGATTTGAAGGTAGGTATGCTTGGCGAAGTGCATCCTTCGATTGTTAGAAGGCTTGATGTGCCGCAACGCCTATTATTTGCCGAAATTAATTTAAACGATCTATTGCTCAAGAGAGAAACTATCCACAGCATTCAGGATTTACCTCTATACCCAGGTTCAGAACGTGATTGGACCATAACGTTGTCTGAAGATTTGCCAATTGCGAATGTATTTAATGCAATTAAAAGCGCAAACTCCCATTTATTAGAAAATGTCTCCTTATTAGATATCTATCATAGCGATAAGTTAGGTAAGGGATTAAAAAATGCAACCTTCCGCTTTCTCTACCGCGATCAGAAAAAAACGATTTCTCAAGAAATGGTTGATAATGAACATGAAAATATAATTAAAAATGTTTTAAGCGTAATTAATTAATGTGGTCTCTTGTAACCAAAAAAATACAGGTTGAACTATGCGATCTTTATATTATACAGGACTTATTGTCCTTTCATTATCTGCAACAGCATGCTCACGTAATAATTACGACAATGTTGTAGATCAAACATATGTTCACAAATATGGTGTAGCTGTTCCTTCTGAGTATTGGACATCTCAAGGTCAAGATGGGTCTGTGATTTCTGCCTTAGCAGATGGAGTAGTTGTTACGCGAAGTTATGCGGCTGGATTGCAAAATGGTGAAACAACTTATACTTTTCCTCATCGCGAACAAATTCAAAAGAAAGAAGTTTATGCTCAAGGCACAATAGTTAGTGAAACTGAATATTTCTTAGATGGCTCCCCGCAACAAGAGATTGTTTACGACCCATCGCAAGGTATAAAAACTGTTTCTGTATGGTATATTGGCGGAACTCCAAAAAGTCTGGAGAAATATAGCGGAAATTTGTTAATTAGCGCGGAATATTACACGACGGGAAATTTAAAAGATGCCGGTGTAAATAATTATTTCGGCACACGTTTGGTTAGAGATGACTACGGAATGATCATCGCTACTGACACCATCGAGGATGGCAGACAAAAATTGCGAACGACCTATCACCCAAATAATTCTCCTAAAGAGTTGATCACCTACAAAAACGGCAATATTGATGGTTACAAAAAAACTTTTCATCCTGCCGGTGAACCTAATACAATAGAGCAATGGTCTAATGACGCGCAGCATGGCACGACAGTTGTTTTTCAGCATGGTGAAAAGTTTGCTGAAATTCCTTATGCTAATGGTAATAAGCAAGGCATTGAAAAGAGATATCGCGATGGTAACGCCCTTGTGCAAGAGATTTCTTGGGATGATGACCAGATGCATGGTCCTACAATATCGTATGTTGGTGATAATGCAAAAACCGACTGGTATTATAAAGGCAATATGACCACTGAAGTTAACTACAACTTTATGACAAACCGCCCTCCTGTTCATTAAGAAGGACATAAGGGAGTAGAGTAGAGAGGGCGGGAGACCCCCTCTCTACTCTACTCCCTTAAGTCTGCTCAAGCCTCAATGCGCATGTCCCATTGTTCAAATATCAATTCAGAAAATTCATTTGTGGCAGGATTTACCTGATAAGTCTTGTACATAACGGGATGATTATTCCTGTCAAATAAAGTTGCCCCATTGATTTGGTCATTCAGTGTTTTATAGTAAATTTTTTGAGATGATACCAGTATGCCATGAGGAGAATATGAATGACATTCCCGGCATAGATTATTTTCAAAAGTATACTCTTCCACTAAGACAAGTCGATCATCCTGATTCCGAATATGACAAATTGTTTTATTTTCGGCTTGACTTACAAATACTTTCTGCCAAGCATTTTGTTCTGCAGGTTTTAAATGCCGGAAATCAAAAAGCGCCGAATCGTACACGACACTGTCAAATAATTTGTCAAAATACTTTTCTATCGATATTCGTTTATAATAAGGGTCTGCAATAACCCTATAAGTGATCTCATTTTTAGGTAATAGCTTTTTAGTTGTACCATAAGGTTTTCCATTTTTCCATACATAATCTTCAAAAAACTTTGACAAAGGGACCTCTATGACTAAATGATTAATATTTTGTTGCAGTCCGAACGCGTAATTTGAGCATACGTGAGGTGTAATTCTCAACACTGTAGCAGAATCATTGTTTTTAGATTAAATAAAATTATTGCTGAGTCATTCTCAGCTTATCTCAAAATCCATTTGCCTCTTTTGCTTTGTTTAAAAATAGAGTGTCATGCTATTCTTCGTAACGCTTTCAGATTGATTATGAAATGAAACCTAAACACGACTGCACCAAGAGACTGCGATGAAAGATCTCGACATCCAATCGACTAAAAAACGAGGACCCGTCATTAAGGCTCAGCTTTTCGTTAATGAGAAGGGTATCAAAAAAGTTAACTTGCTCCCCGCCACATCTACGGATAGTTTTGAATATGAAATTATCGAAGAACGTCCCGCCCCTCATGTTAAAGATTTAATTGAAAAATGGTTAGAGTCTTACTGCAAAGGGCGACCACCTAAAGTGATCTTGCCTATAGTTTTAGAAGGCCTACCCCCTTACACAACCCGTATTCTTTCTATTTTGCGCGATCTGCCTGTGGGCGTAATTCTTACCTATCAACAATTGGCGGAGATTACTGATAATCCACTAGGTGCTCGGGCAGTTGGGAATGCCTGCGCTCGCAACCCCTGCCCGTTAATTATACCGTGCCATAGGGTTCTCGCTAAAGGGGGGCGCATAGGTGGTTTTTCTGGAGGTATAGATATTAAAAGGCTTTTATTGAATTTTGAAGGTGTCAATATTTAGAAACTGTGCAAGATCATTTCTTGGCATGGAGTTTGCATTAAGGTACTATGCTTAGCCAAGGAGGAGCAAATGACTAAATTACAATTACTTAAAAAGATTGCCTATTTAGAGTCTATCAA
>JACDGH010000088.1 GCA_013815395.1 Parachlamydiaceae bacterium | reverse complement strand
CTTAAAACTCGGCTTCGTTCTGGATGAAATTGTTTTCAACCTTACTCTAATTTTTGACTTGAATTTATAAATATTTACGAAAAAAGTATCGAAAATGGCACAAAAAATGATAGAATAACAGTCTCGATTATCTAAGAAAATTGTAAAGGCAGATATATGTTTAAAAAACGTCCGCACATACTTATTACAAATGACGATGGGATACGCGCAAAAGGGATCAGGCACCTCTGGAACTCTTTAAAAGATTATGCAGATATCACGGTCGTTGGTCCGTCAAATGAACAATCCGCCGTGTCGCTTTCTATCACTTTAAGAAACCCATTAGTGATTGAACGTGTCGACTGGGGTGTAACTGATGATATCTGGAGCGTTTCTGGAACACCGGCCGACTGTGTGAAATTAGCACTTCATGCAATTTTAAAGCGACGCCCAGACTTTGTTGTTTCCGGCATTAATCGTGGAGCTAATTCTGGCCGCAACGTGCTTTATAGCGGCACCGTGGCGGCAGCCATTGAAAGCGTCATGCAAGGCATTCCTGCCATCGCCTTTTCCGTTAGAGATTATGTCGATCCTGATTTCTCAAGAGCTGAAAAATATGTCCCCCTCATTCTTAAGCACGTTATCGACCACCCCCTGCCGAGCGGCACCTTATTAAATGTCAACTTTCCTGAAAAGGATTTTGGGGAATATAAAGGCTTTAAAATGGCTCAACAAGGACTTGAATATTGGTCCGAAGACCCTTCCTGCCGAAGCCATCCAGCTGAAGGTAACTCCTACTATTGGTTAGGTTCGCAAGTGAAACAAGTTGAGGAAAGGGAAGATAGTGATATCACTTGGCTGCGCCGCGGATTTATCACAGCAGTACCTATCCATATCAAAGACTTAACAGATCAAAATCATTTAGATACTGCTAAAAGTCATTTTGAGAGTTGTTTTATTAAAGAGCTCTAAGCGATTTAGAGCCTCTTCTTGGACTTTTTCAATAACTTCCGGTCCTCCGTCCAAATGCAAAACTCGATTTAACTCGATGCGCAACTGATCGGAAGCCGATTGTTCTTTTTTATTTGGAGATATCAGCTCAGATTCCGGATGAGTCTCTTTATATTTACTGGCTTCTATAATGATATCTGCAAGCAATTCAAAATATTTTTTTAAATTTGGGGCATGAGTTAAGAGGTCGTCACGAGAACGGATTTTTTTAAGCTCGGCAGTAAGAGCACGGACCACCCCTTCACCCTCATCTCGAAAATCCTCAAGAGTACGTTGTGAACAGCTAAAAAGCAAAAATGCAGAGATCAATAAAAAAATCGAAAAATGAATACATTTAGATATATTGCGCATAATTATAGTAAAAATGCGCGGGAGACGGGGCTCGAACCCGCAACTTCCGCCGTGACAGGGCGGTGCTCTAACCAATTGAACTACTCCCGCATTAGAGGCTTTTCTTTATACGATGGGCGCAACAGGACTCGAACCTATGACCGCCTGTGTGTAAGACAGGAGCTCTACCAACTGAGCTATACGCCCGTATTAAAGAAGGTTTATTCTATAGAAAAGCATATTTCACTTCAAGTAAATTGATGTGTGGGAATTAAAAATACACTCTAATCAGCTGAAAAACAAGAATTTATGACAAAAATATAAATGTTGCCGCACAGAGGAAATATCGTTTTTTTCAATTGCTCTTTTATACCATTCCAAATATACTCACGCCTCAAGCATTCCATTAAATCGCGAGGGGTTTGTGGTTTTTTTCATAGCTTCCCCTCAATCAAGGGGCTCTCTATATGTATTCTCCACAATCGTCAGCTAAGTTGTTCGCCACACATCTTGTGGGATATTTTTTCCTGGCCATGGGTGCTTTCTTATCGGCCTTTGCCCTGGAAGTATTTTTTATCCCCAACCAACTCATTGATGGCGGCATTGTGGGTGTGGCAATGATTTGCGCTAAACTGTTTGGCCAAAAATATCTTCCTTTATTCCTGCTCATCTTCAATCTCCCGTTCCTTTATCTTGCCTATCGCTCTATTGGTAAAGTTTTTTTATTGCACATGCTTTTTGCCACTTTAGTGTTTGTTGGCTCTTTAGTTTTTATCCATCAAGTCATGCCCCTTGAATTTAAAGGGGAAATGCTGGAAGTCGTTGTGATTGGTGGCGCTGTCCTCGGAATTGGGATCGGACTTATCATCCGCTATGGGGGATGCGTCGATGGCACTGAAATCTTAGGCATTATTATCAACCGCCAGACAGGTTTTACTGTAGGCAGTGTTGTGCTGGTTTGTAACGTCTTTGTTTTTGGCACAGCCGGCATCGTCTTTCAGGATTGGCATCCTCCCCTATTGTCCCTAATTGCTTATATCGTTGTCGTAAAAATCATGGACGCCGTCATTGTCGGCTTAGATGAAACCAAATCCGTATTAATTATTTCCTCCAAATCGAAGGCCATTGCCGACGCCATTATCCATGAATTAGGACTGGGCTTAACGGTGATGTATGGAAGAGGAGGATTTTCTGGTGATGAACGCGAAATTTTGTATGTCATAGCCGAGCGTTTACAATTAGCCGAACTTAAAGAATTAATCCATCGCGAAGATCCTACGGCATTTATCGCCATTGAGAATCTTCACGAAGTGGCTAACGGCAACCAAAACATGAAACCGACCAACCGCAAGAAATATCTTAACGATCTGTTATCTAGACTTTTCAAGCAAATGCACATTTCACCGTAAAGGTTTCACATGGCTGATCAGCACAAGGACGATATTTCTACTGCCCAGATGTATACAGCGGATTCATGGCGCGTTTTTCGCATCTTATCTGAGCTAGTAGAAGGTTTTGAGACAATGACGGACTTAGGCCCTTCTGTTTCAATATTCGGCTCAGCGCGATTAAAACCAGCCACGCCTTACTACAATCTGGCTATAGATGTGGCGCAGCAAATTGCTAATAAAGGCTTTGGCATCATCACCGGGGGTGGCCCTGGTATCATGGAAGCTGCCAATAAAGGAGCGCAATCGGCCAATGGACGCTCATGTGGAGTTAGCATTGACCTTCCCATGGAATCAGCTTCTAACTTATTTGTCGACCCTAAGTATAATTTAAGATTTCGCTACTTTTTTATTCGCAAAGTCATGTTTATCCGCTATGCCCAAGCCTATGTTTTTTTACCGGGTGGTGTGGGAACATTAGACGAACTCTTTGAGGCCTTAACATTAATCCAAACCAAAAAAATACATCCCTTTCCTATCTATTTGATGGGGGTGTCTTATTGGGCAGGATTGATGGATTGGATTAAAGGAACTGTTCTCAGTCACGAATGCATTTCGCCAGTAGATCTAGATTTAATACGCATTACGGACGACCCCGAAGAAGTTGCCAATGGCATCGAAAGACACTATCAAAGAGACCGTGCTCTACGCAATTTTTAATTGAGCAACCACACGCCCTTATAATTGCCAAAAAAGATTGTCTCAAATAGGGTAGCTGGGGCGTCTCTCGCCCTGCTTTTCGCAAATCAAATGAACTTAAAATCAGAATATTCTTAGAGATTTTTTTTAATTAACTTCCCTACGCATTGGTTTATCGTATAAAAGGTCTAAAGCATAAAGATACTCTCAGTACTGATACTAAAATCTTTACAGGGGTCTTAAGATCAATTACTCCTTGAGTCTATGCGGTAGAAAAAGGTGCACGCGAGGGCTGGATAGACCCAGCCTCAGTTTACGAAAAAAAGTAAGGTCATCAATAGTAATCTTTACGCTATCCAGGACACCGACGATTATTACGATAAGCAGAAAAATGTCGTCAAAACAAGGATCAATTCCTGGGCTAACAAAAAGCCACTCTTAATAAACCAAAAGAATATTGGGTTAAAGCAGCTGAGAATTGGATTAAACAGTTATTGGCTTCTAAAGAAGATGTTCTAGCCGGCTTCAAACGAAGCTCTCTAGGAGAAGTGTTCAGAACCGTTCCAACCGAAGCTTGGCTTCGGTTGGAACGTTGAGTCACTATTCTGCAGACTAAGTAAGTTATAATAAATTATGCTGATTTAGAGACCATCTCGGCCACGGCCAACTGCTACGCGTCCGCCATGCAAACCACCTCGAGCCGCCGCCTCATCCCTTGCATTTGGTCTTAGAACCATAAGGGGGGTTAGGGGAACTTGAGAAATACGATCCCTTCCAACTCCCCTATCCACTACAACCGGGGCAAGAGGGGCTCTAAAACGTTCGGTGGCGACTCTATTAACTACTGGAGCAGGATACAAAAGTCTTGGATCAACACCAGGAGCTCTATCAAAATTACCTCTACCTTGCCCAGGAATTACACGACCATCATATAATGCAGTTACAGGAGGAGCAGAAGAAAACAATCTAAAACAAAATTCTAAGCACATAAACGACCTCATTATATATATAAACTATTGAATTGCAGGTAATGCTACGTTTAGCATTCCTGCTGTAATCTCGCTTTAATGCCAAGTCGAGATCATAGAATTAGTGAGCCACAATTCCTGCAGCATAATCTAACATGTTCACGTTGATTAAGATGTTTGGACTTGTGTAAGACAACCAACCATCATTGATACCGATAATCACCGTATCATTCACAACCCAGTTTCTAAAGCTATTTTCGGTGAAATATGACATCTTCCAAACTGTCCCATCTTCAAGATAAACAGTATTATTATAATAATCGATGCCCACAATCCAATGTGTAAAAGGAGCGTTATAAATAGGCCCAAGAGTTAAACTTGCTTGAACAGAAACACCGGTATTCTGATTAGTCAAGCGAAAATCATGTGATGAAAGCCAGCTGCGATTTGGCGTAACTACTATAAGATCTGTAGCAAGCCAGTTTAATGTTTTTAAAGCATCATTGTGTTTCACAGACCAAACTGAACCATCCTCAAATTCAACTGTATCCCCAGAATATCCTATGCTATAGGGTCTGTGAAATGCTCCTGGATGTGAAGTGTAAAACATATCATGTTGTGTTACTTCTTCAGCATTATTCCCTTTCGACATTTTACGGACACCTTTAACATCCGACTCTTCTGCAGCAACTTTAATGCCCTCAGGTAATTGTGCATCTACTTGCAAATCCAAGGAATAAAGTTTAGTACGGGCTTCATTTTGAGCAACGTGCTCCTCCACCGGCAATGCGCGCGAACCTACAGGCACGTGGCCATCTTCATTAACTTCATCTGCACATAGTAATGAATTTGTTAACATTGCTCCACAAAAGCACATCAACATGATTGATGATATCTTCTTAATCATAATTTTTTCCTTTTGTAAATTTAAATTTGATCGAAAGCACAGTTCGCAGCGCGTGCAATTTCGAAATTAACTTACTTATGCCAAAAGCAAATTAAGAAATGATTAAGAAAGAGTTAAGAATGCATTAATCTTAACTTTCGCGCTGAAAAAGACATCCTTCGTCAATGAGCTTATCTATATAAGTCAGATCGTAATTGGATTTTAGAAAATTGTCATCCTGAAGCATATAAAGATGAAAAGGGATGGTAGAATACACTCCCCCAATATGAAATTCGCGTAAAGCTCTTTCGCCGATGGCGATAGCTTCATGACGATCTTTACCTTTAACAATCAGTTTAGCAATCATGGAGTCGTAGTTAGGAGGAATATTATATCCGGAATAACAGGCACTATCTACGCGCACATGCGGGCCACCAGGTGGCAAATAGTATTCTAAACGACCAGGAGAAGGGGAGAAATTTTGGGCGGGATTTTCGGCATTAATACGGAATTGTATGATGTGCCCTTTAAATTCAACTTCCCTCTGCGTGCGACTAAGCTTTTGTCCCATAGCAATGCGCAATTGCTCACGCACGAGATCAATGCCAGTCAATTCTTCGGTTACCGTGTGCTCTACTTGAATACGCGTGTTAACTTCCATAAAATAGAAATTATGCTGACTATCCAACAAAAATTCTACCGTACCTGCAGAAAAATACTTGGCTTTTTTAACAACATTAACTGCTGCCTGACCAATTTTTAGCCGTAATTTAGGAGATAAAACTGGTGAAGGAGATTCTTCGATCAGTTTTTGACGTCTACGCTGAATGGTGCAGTCCCGCTCCCCTAAATGTATATAGTTACCATGCTTATCTCCCAATACTTGGACTTCAATGTGACGTGGATTCATGATCATTTTTTCAAGGTATACTTCTGGATTACTGAAACTCGCTTCAGCTTCCGCACGCGCGGCCGGAAAAAACTTAATAAATTCATTTTCATCGTGAGCAATGCGTATGCCTTTACCTCCACCGCCTGCCACAGCTTTAATAAAAATAGGATACCCTAGGCGTTTAGCTTCTGATAAGCCTTCTTTAAGATCACTAACCACCCCTTCAGAACCTGGAATGACTGGACAGCCTGCGCTTTTAGCCGTAGCCTTAGCTTTGGACTTATCACCTAATAACGAAATCGCTGAAGGTGAAGGACCGATGAAATTCAGACCGCAACTCTCACAAATGGAAGCAAAATTCGCATTTTCGCTTAAAAATCCGTAACCTGGGTGAATCGCATCAGCACCGGTAATCTCACAAGCGGATAATATATTTGGAATTTTTAGATAGGACTTAGAGGAAGGTGCTTCCCCAATGCAAATAGCCTCATCAGCATGCAGCACATGCAGGGCCTCGGCATCAGCCTGCGAATAAACCGCCACTGTTTCAATGCCCATATCATGGCAAGCACGGATAATTCTGACAGCAATTTCGCCGCGATTGGCTATTAGTACTTTTTGCATAACCGTATGGGGTTAGATGATCTTAAACAGTTTTGTTCCAAATTCAACGGGATGTCCATTTTCAACCAAAATTTCGGTAATGGTCCCCGAAACGCCAGCCTTAACTTCATTCATGACTTTCATGGCTTCTATGACGCAAACCACAGTATGTTTTTCAATCTTATCACCACTTTTAACAAAAGTGGCCGCATCTGGAGAAGGCGAAGAATAGAATGTGCCCACCATTGGAGAAGTGACATATATCCCCGTGGCATCGTCGGGTGAACGACTAGCGGAAGAAGCACCTGATACTGCAGGGATTTCTCTACCTGAGGAAAGCGAAGCTGCGCGAATAAAAGCATTTTCTTGTCGAACGAGAGTTTCATCACTATGATCAAACATTGATTCTGAAAGTCGAGTAGCCCCATTTTCTTGACGCTCCAATTCCAGCTCAAAACCTTCTTTTTTGATGATTAAGCGTTTGGTCCCTGTGCGCCCCATCGCAGTCATCAGTTCTTTGATGTGTTTCAACTCCACACAGCCCCCTTCGCAGTTCTAGGTTTAATTTATACTCGCTGGATATATTCGCTGGTCTTAGTGTCTACTTTAATAATGTCGCCAACTTCAATAAAGGGCGGTACTTCAATTTGAGCTCCTGTCTCGAGCAAAGCGACGCGCGTAGCGTTTTGTGAAGATGTGCGCACATCTTCTTCTTCAATTTTTGTTACCATTAATTCTAAAAATTGAGGTAACTCTACAGCAAAAATGGTGTCCCCATAAAATGATGCCTTGAGATCAACCCCTTCTTTTAGATATGAAACGTTATTTCCAATGATCTGGGCCGGCACCAACACTTGTTCAAGATTACCAATGTCAAGAAACAGAAAATCTTTACCTTCAAGATAAAGAAATTCCATACGTCGCTCAATAAAAGACACGTCTTTGACAGGTTGATTGAGCTTAAAGCTTTTTTCAACCAAATCATTGGTAGACAAATCTCTCATCTTAACTTTGATAAAAGGTGTGCCTTTTGGAACCGTCACTTTGATGCTAGATTCGACGCGATATAATTTACCATTAATCGAAAGCGTCATTCCAGGAGTAATATTGTTACTTGCGACCATATGCTTTAAGCCTCATTACTTTATGCTAATTTAAACACAACTTAGCTTTTGACTCAATTGATTTTATCGCGATAGATATCTCGCATTTCTTTTACTGCAACTTTCATATCAGGTGCCTTAAAAAAATATGTGCCACTCACTAGTATGTTCGCCCCGGCTTCAACACACTGTCCTGCAGTTATCAGGTCAATGCCACCATCCACTTGGATATCAAATGGCGGCAATTCGCCTTGTCCTTTACCAGGTTGAGGTGTAATTCCTCCCTCACGAATATTCAATTGATCGCAAACACCGCGCACAAATTGAACTTTTTCTAACACTTCTGGCATGAAAGCTTGTCCACCAAAACCAGGATGAACGGTCATTAATAAGATCATATCGCATTTATCCAGATATTTTGGAACCATCGACATTGATGTTTCTGGACAAAATGCAAGTCCAGCTTTTGCGTTGCAACGTCTAATGTACGCTAATGTTTCTTCCACATCTTCAGTGGCTTCAAAATGAAAAGTGATTCTATCAGCGCCAGCTTCAACGAAACGTTCCACATAATCATAAGGATTATACATCATCAAATGCACATCCAAAAACATGTCTGTTGAGCGGTTTATTGCCGCCACAACTTGTGGTCCAATAGTCAGATTGGGCACAAAAAGCCCATCCATAACATCTATATGAAGGGAATCAGCGCCTGAATTTTCAATGCGTTTCGCTTCTTCAGCAAGATGAGCAAAATCTCCAGAGAGAATCGATGGGGCAATTTTAAGGTGCGACTTTTTCATAATATCACTATTTTTTATTTTGACTGTCTTCATTTTTAAGAATACTCTAATTCATAATCGTTTCGATATCAAAAGTCAATGGAGATTTGCACGGCAAAAAGGAAAGGGTAAGGGGCAATTAACTCGATTTTATCGAAATGGAGGAGGCCGTCACTTTCATACCATCCATTAAGTTCACTGTGTATACCTTTTAATCACACCTCGGCCCTGAGGCTAAGGGGACTTAGAGCCAAAGAAGAATGTATGATGAAAACGATAAAACGATATTAACGGTAAAACGAAATTAACGATAAAACGATAGAATGATATTAACGACATTCACGATATTAAACAAAAAATAATATATAATAAAATAATTTATGTGCTTGGGAAGAAGTGGAGGGCGGGATTTCTTAGAGTAGTTTTTATACGTTTTAGAGGCTAAGGGGAAACGCAGAGGCGGAGAGAAACGCGGAGGCGGAGAGAAAGTTGGTCATCTGTAATTTACAGGCGAGAGGATTTAAAAAATTAGTAGATCGAACTTACAAATTCGAGCTAAATAGAACTTTTAATTTTGTCGCTCCTTCTTTAAACTATACGTTATACTCATTTAGTTCTCACCGTCTC